>NZ_UGSI01000001.1:4932500-5172500 GCF_900454495.1 Paenibacillus macerans | reverse complement strand
CGCCGAAAATGTAACGGGGCTAAACACACCACCGAAGCTATGGCTTGATGCTTTGCATCAGGGGTAGGGGAGCGTTGTATGAGGGTTGAAGGTGTACCGGAAGGAGCGCTGGACTTCATACAAGTGAGAATGCCGGTATGAGTAACGAAAAGATCAGTGAGAATCTGATCCGCCGAAAGCCTAAGGGTTCCTGAGGAAGGTTCGTCCGCTCAGGGTAAGTCGGGACCTAAGGCGAGGCCGAAAGGCGTAGTCGAAGGACAACAGGTTGAAATTCCTGTACCACCGTAATCCGCTATGAGCGATGGGGTGACGCAGGAGGGTAGTGACGCGGGGCGATGGAATGCCCCGTCCAAGCAGTGAGGCTGGTGTGCAGGCAAATCCGCACACTATAAGGCTGGGCTGTGATGGGGAGGGAAAATTTACAGTACCGAAGGTCATGATCTCACACTGCCGAGAAAAGCCTCTAGCCAGGAGAAGGTGCCCGTACCGCAAACCGACACAGGTAGGCGAGAAGAGAATTCTAAGGCGCGCGGAAGAACTCTCGTTAAGGAACTCGGCAAAATGACCCCGTAACTTCGGGAGAAGGGGTGCCCCGGTAGGGTTTATAGCCCGAGGGGGCCGCAGTGAAAAGGCCCAAGCGACTGTTTAGCAAAAACACAGGTCTGTGCGAAGCCGCAAGGCGAAGTATACGGGCTGACGCCTGCCCGGTGCTGGAAGGTTAAGGGGAGCGGTTAGGAGTAATCCGAAGCTGTGAACCGAAGCCCCAGTAAACGGCGGCCGTAACTATAACGGTCCTAAGGTAGCGAAATTCCTTGTCAGGTAAATTCTGACCCGCACGAATGGCGTAACGACTTGGGCGCTGTCTCAACGAGAGATCCGGTGAAATTTTAATACCTGTGAAGATGCAGGTTACCCGCGACAAGACGGAAAGACCCCATGGAGCTTTACTGCAGCTTGATATTGGACTTTGATACGATTTGTACAGGATAGGTGGGAGCCTAGGAAGTGGGAGCGCAAGCTTCCATGGAGGCGCCGTTGGGATACCACCCTGATCGTATCGGAGTTCTAACCCGGTACCGTGATCCGGTACGGGGACCGTGTCAGGCGGGCAGTTTGACTGGGGCGGTCGCCTCCTAAAGAGTAACGGAGGCGCCCCAAGGTTCCCTCAGAATGGTTGGAAATCATTCGCAGAGTGCAAAGGCAAAAGGGAGCTTGACTGCGAGACTGACAAGTCGAGCAGGGACGAAAGTCGGGCTTAGTGATCCGGTGGTACCGCATGGAAGGGCCATCGCTCAACGGATAAAAGCTACCCTGGGGATAACAGGCTTATCTCCCCCAAGAGTCCACATCGACGGGGAGGTTTGGCACCTCGATGTCGGCTCATCGCATCCTGGGGCTGAAGTAGGTCCCAAGGGTTGGGCTGTTCGCCCATTAAAGCGGTACGCGAGCTGGGTTCAGAACGTCGTGAGACAGTTCGGTCCCTATCTGTCGTGGGCGCAGGAAATTTGAGAGGAGCTGTCCTTAGTACGAGAGGACCGGGATGGACGCACCGCTGGTGTACCAGTTGTTCCGCCAGGAGCACAGCTGGGTAGCTAAGTGCGGACGGGATAAGCGCTGAAAGCATCTAAGCGTGAAGCCCCCCTCAAGATGAGATTTCCCAATTAGTAAGACCCCTTGAAGACGACGAGGTTGATAGGCCTGAGGTGGAAGTGCAGCAATGCATGGAGCTGACAGGTACTAATCGGTCGAGGGCTTATCCAAAACTCTACTCACCAAAGTGACGTGAAGCTTCGAAGCTGAGTCCGAGTACTTTGGCGGGGCCCAAAAATATACCCCAAAAAGTGACGCGAGGCTTCGTAGGTAATTCCGATTACTTTTCGGGGACCCCGGGAACTGAATAGGGGCTAACACGCAAATCAAGTTTCGTATCCAGTTTTCAAGGATTAACCTTGAATCGTTTGGTGGCGATGGCGGAGGGGTTCCACGCGTACCCATCCCGAACACGACCGTTAAGCCCTCCAGCGCCGATGGTACTTGGACCGAAGGGTCCTGGGAGAGTAGGACGCCGCCAAGCATGAAGAAGAGCACCGCCGATCACTCGGCGGTGTTTTTTGCATTGTCGGAATGCACAAGGGTTGCATTTAAATCTGACAAGTTACATTTTCTGGGCACACCAAAATTCAAACGGTTGCCACAAGCGCTATTTGTTCCAATACCGTTGATTTCAAATTGTAACGGTTGCCATGGTGCTTATTTCGCTGAAAACCAGTAATTTTTACTTGGACTCAGGCAAATAACGGCGCTCGCAACCGTTAGAATTTAGAAAAGGCCTTTTTTTCGGCAAATAGCCGCTGCTACAACCGTTAGATTTCGGATAGCTTTTACGGGAAAGCTTGAGCAAAAGTTAATGCAACGCCAGTGGAAATACTCGGGAAATGGGGAGATAAGCTCTTTACTAGAGCTAGAATACGGTCCGTTAGAGTTTGTAACATGCGCGAAAAAGGACAGTTTGTGATAAGAATACCGCACAGTCCGGGAAGAGCACGGCCGAAAACGTCGGCTGTGCTTTTTTGTATTCTTTTTTACGATTCCGCTTGTCAATCAGTTAAAAAGCCGTAAAGAAAACGTCAATATTCGCGCGTAATCCGGACGAAAGAGAAAAAAAACTGTAAGGTGGGATGTAACTTATTCTGCCTAAGCAGTCACTATAATGATAAAGGTGAGCAACAACAGAGAATGAAGAAGCGGCTCTGTAAATACAAAAGTGGTATTTGGCAGGAGGAGAAACCGAGATGAACAAATTGATGCGTTTAGGGGCTGTGGGTGTAGCAACAGGTTTGTTATGTTCCGCAATATTGCTGCCGGTTAGCCCGGGCCAAGCGGCTGCAGACGTCCGGCAAGGGAATTTCAATGCGGCCGTGGTCAAGAGCAAGAGCGCTGTCGGCGATGCCATTAACCTTAAAGTTAATGGGGAGAATACGGGGCTTAAGGGGCTGCTGCTGAACGGAAAAACCTTGGTTCCGGTCGCTTTTTTGCGGGATGCGTTGAAAATTCCCACTAACTATGACTCAAAAACGAAGACCTGGAAGATTGGCCAAGGTTATCGGCAGCTAACAATGATGGTGGCCGGAGGGAGCGTGGAACCCGTCATTAACGGTTTCTATATAGATGGAGAGGTCAAGCTCATTAACGGTAAAATCTACATTCCTTTTCAATGGGTCAAGGATTACCTCGGTTATGATGCGGTCTGGAATAAAGGCGCTAAGCAGTTAAACGTCATCAAGAGCCGAGAGAATAAAATCACGGTGACCACTTCAAGCTATGACAAGGAAAGCAAACGGGTTTCGGTTCATCTCCAATATCCTCAATTGGGCGGCATGGGAGATGCGAAAGCGGAGAAGGCGATCAATACGTTTTTTGAAAAGCAAATGGAAGATCACAAAGGGCACATCGACGAGGTCATGAAGGATCTCGGCGATCAGAATATAACGAATCCGAATAGTTTTGAGAGCTCGTATCTTGTCACCTATAACCAAAATGGCGTGCTCAGCCTTTTGTTCCAATATACGGAGTATACGGGCGGAGCGCATGGTATGAGTTACCGGACCGGATACACTTTCTCGTTGAAAGACGGCAAGCTTTTGGAACTTAAGGACTTGCTGGGCGCGAATAAGGATTATGAAAAGCGGATGAACGCCCGGCTAAGCAAGGAGTTGAAAGCAGACCCCGGTTATATGGGGGGCCTCGAAGGGTTAAAGGACAATCCGGATTTCTATTTGCTGCCGGGCCGCGTGCAAATTTTCTTCCAATTATATGAATACACGCCTTATGCCGCCGGTTTTCCGGAGTTTAGCTTTGCTTGGAACGAATTGCTCCCGAAAGGCAGTAGTCCGTTTGCCTCCTTCAAATAACGCGGAATCCGGTTGAATACGCTCTTGAGAGAACGGCCTAAGGTTATTATGATGCCAATTCCGTCACGCCTATCCCGGTTGTTTTCATGTACAATATGATTGTGTTTTGATTTTTTCCTTATTTTGCACGAATCATATTGCTGGAGGTAACTTGCGGGAATGAAGCCGATTTTGGAGATAGCCGATACGTTTGGGATTGCGGATAAATACTTGGAATTGTACGGCCGTTATAAGGGTAAGCTGGATCTTCGGCTGCTAAGCGATATGCGAGATCGGCCCGACGGGAAATTAGTGCTGGTGACGGCTATGAATCCTACGCCGGCCGGGGAAGGAAAAACACTGACGACGATCGGCCTGGCGCAGGCGCTGAACGCGATCGGCGTGCCGTCGATCGCTGCGCTGCGGGAGCCGTCGCTGGGACCATGCTTTGGCATGAAGGGCGGAGCGACCGGCGGCGGTAAGGCGCAAATTTTACCGTCCGAGGATATTAATTTGCATTTTACCGGCGACCTGCACGCGATCACTTCCGCGAATAACCTGCTCGCGGCGATGATCGACAACCACATTTTTCAAGGGAATGCACTGCAAATCGACCCGGGGCGCATTTTGTGGAAGCGCGCGATGGATATGAACGACCGGAGTCTTCGGCAAATCGTCGTCGGGTTGGGTGACGGGAACGGCCAGGTTCATGAATCCGGCTTTATGATTACTAGCGCTTCGGAGGTTATGGCGGTGCTGTGCCTCAGCGAAGACGCGGACGATTTGAAACGGCGGCTTGGCCGTATGGTTGTGGCCTGCAACATGTCCGGGGAAGCGGTCACCGCGGCGCAGATCGGCGCGGTCGACGCGATGACCGTTTTGCTCAAGGAGGCGATCAAGCCCAATTTGGTGCAAACGGCCGAAGGGTCCCCGGCCATTGTTCACGGAGGCCCGTTCGCCAACATCGCTCACGGCTGCAGCAGTGTGATCGGTACGAAGGCCGCCCTGAAGCTGGCCAAAATCGTGGTTACGGAAGCCGGTTTTGGAGCCGATTTGGGCGCGGAGAAATTTTTCAATATCAAGTGCCGTCAGGCTGGATTAACGCCGGACGCCGCGGTGCTCGTCGTTACCGTAAAAGCGCTCAAATATAACGGCGGGGTCCCCAAAGCGGAGCTGGACAAACCGAATCCCGCGGCGCTGGAAGCCGGTCTAGCCAACATTAGACGGCATTTGGAGAACATCGGGAAATTCGGAGTTCCCGTGATGGTGGCTATAAACCATTATGCCGACGATCCGCAAGATGAAATCCGGCTGGTTACCGAAGCCTGCCGCCGTATGGGGGTTCGGGCGGAGTTGTCCGATGTTTGGGCTAAAGGCAGCGAGGGCGGTTTGGAAATGGCCCGGGCCTTGCAGGATATTTTGCGGGGTGAGCCTTCGCGGTATGCGCCGCTGTATCCGGAAGAGCTTGATATCCGGGCAAAAATTGAAGCCATCGTGAGGGAAATCTACCGCGGCAAAGGCATCAAGCTGTCCGCTAAGGCGGAAGCGAAGATTCGGGAGCTCGAGCGCCTCGGATTTGGCCGCTTGGCGGTGTGCATGGCGAAAACCCCTTATTCCTTCTCGGATCAGGCAACGCTTCTCGGAGCCCCGGACAATTTTACTGTCCAGGTGCGGGACGTAACGCTGTCCGCGGGAGCGGGCTTTATCGTTGCGCATACCGGCAATATCGTGACGATGCCCGGTTTGCCCAAATCTCCGGCGGCGGAACGAATCCGTCTGGATGAGCGGGGGGAAGTGGACGGTTTGTTGTAGGTTCTCTTTTCCGGAACGGGGTTTGAAAACTGGAAATATAACGCACAAAAAAAGTACGGCCGAAGCGGGTCACGCCCCGGACCGTACTTTTTGCTTTTCGTTATGGTGTCAATTTAGGGGCGTGGCGATGATGAGTCCCTTGTTCATAGCTGTATGCCAGCTTAATCAGGGTCCCTTCGTCAAAAGCCCGGCCCAGGAATTCAATGCCGACGGGCAAACCGTTTGGGGTAAACCCGGCTGGAACGGTGATGGCCGGGAAACCGGAGAATGGGCTAAGGCGGTTGTTGTTGCCGGAAGCCTGGCTCTCGCCGATGAACGCGGCCGGTTGCGTCGTCGTCGGGTAAACGATCGCATCCAGGTCGTAATCGGCCATCACTTTTAGAAGGGCATCGCGCGTTAATTTGGTCCGGTTCAGCAAAATATCCTTATATTCCTCCGTTTCCAGCGTTTCCCGAGCCTCGCGGGCTTTCATGGACTGCTCCTGAGCCTTGTCATACTCTCCCGATGCGATAATTTCCGCCAGGCTATGATAAGGTGCGCCGTCTCCCAGCTCCTGAAGGTACTCATTCAATTGAAATTTGAACTCGTATCCGCTTAGGCTGGGGTACTCGTTGATTTCCGCCAGGTTCGGAATGGTGACCGGAATGGCCGCAGCTCCCAGGGCCTTCAGCTCATCGACCGCATGGTAAACGACATCGGAGACGGTCTTTTCCCGATCATTGCCGTTTTGAAACAGTTCGACGGCGACACCGATCCGGGCGCCTTTTAAACCGTCCGTATCCAGAAACGCGGTATAGCTTGCGGGAATATGCCCGACGCTGTACGCGGTTGCCGTATCATCCGGATCATACCCGGCGGTGGCGTCCAGCATGATAGCGGCATCCTCCACCGTGCGGGCCATCGGGCCGCCGACGTCCTGCGTCAAGGCCAGCGGGATGATGCCGTCGCGACTGGACAAACCGACCGTAGGGCGTATGCCCACCAGGCTGTTGAAGCTGGACGGGATGCGAATCGATCCGCCGGTGTCGGTCCCAAGGCCGGCTGCGGCGAAATTGGCCGCGACCGCCGCACCGGTGCCGCCGCTGGAGCCGCCGGGATAATGGTCGGGCGCGTACGGATTTTTCGTTTGCCCGCCAAGGGAGCTGGAGGTCGTGATGCCGAAAGCGAACTCATGCAGGTTGGTTTTGCCCAAAATAATGGCGCCGGCCTCTTTCAATTTGGCGATTTGCTCGGCATCCTTGCCCGGAATGGAATCTTTCAAGCATAGGCAGCCAGCGGTGGTAGGCATGTCAGCCGTATCGAAATTGTCCTTAACCAAAATAGGGATGCCATGAAGCGGTCCGCGCGGCCCTTTCGCGGCCCGTTCCTGATCGAGAGCTTCGGCAATGCTCAAAGCGTCGGGATTTAAGGTCAGAACAGCCTGCAGCGAGACGCCCTGGTCGTCGTATTTGGCGATGCGGTCCAAATACATTTGAACGAGTTGCTTTGAGGTCAGCTTGCCCTGATCTATCGCTAACTGCATATCGGCGATCGTCGCCTCTTCGAGCACAAACGGTTTCAAATGACCCGCGACGCGATCATGCAAAATCGTCAAGTCCTCAGCCGTTAGCGGTTGCCCCGGCATAAACAGGGTTTTGGAATACCCCTCCATTAAGCCGGCTTTGACAACAGCCCCAACCGCCGGTGCATAGGAGGCATCGTCCGCTACATCATCGAAGGTTTCCGCCGCATCTTTCAAATTCAGCCATTGCTGAAGGAAGACGGCGGCGTTGCTGCGCTGCATTTTCGCGCCTTGAGGAACGTCGAGCGTTAGGGCGGATCCCGCTTCGGCGGCGGCCTCCTTCATCGAAAGGTAAAATTGATCTGCCGTGATAAAACCTTGGGTTTTCCCAGCCCTGGCACTACTAGCCGCAGCAGAAGCCGCAGCAGAGGCCGAAGCGGCCTCCGCTGGTGTGCCGCCGGTCCATAGCCCGGTCATCAGAACCCCGGTTAATAGCAGGGAACTGCTTTTTTTCCAATTCCAGCGATGTAGTTTCATCTCTTTATTGCTCTCCTCTCCTGAAATCGTATGTAAAGAATATGGGTACCATCATAAATAGATGTAAGGTATTATGACAAAATCACTTTAACTTCAAATAAGCGCATACATGATTGATTTAATTTATAATGCTTTATAAATCTCCCGAATTCGTGCAATCATTAAATAAAGTGACTAAAAATTTGTGTAAAATAACATAACATTTAAGTCACGCGATTTTCCGCTTCAGTATTGCATTTTGAGCTGTACGGGTTTACTATACTTAGAACCTATCAAAAAGAATGTAACCTTTTTGTTACCGACAACGGCAAGTCAACCGTTATAATTGTAATGATATGTTATTGTCTAGGGCATATAGCCTTCCGAATTCTATATCAGGCATCGACAACATGGGATAACGTTTACAGTATATAGGCAGGGTAAGGAGGAATGGATCATGCGGCGCAGAGGAGTTGCGTATTCCTTATGCTTCATGTGGGGAGTCTTGATGATGATGTTCGTCATCGCGGGCTGTGCGTCTTCCGAGCCTTCGTGGACAAATTACGTAGGGGCGGCTGTGGAAAAAAGCTTCCCGGTTCCCAAAGAAGCCGATCAGACGGATAACGCATTAAATAACTCAAAAATGGACTATGTTCACTACTCGCTGAAGGGGTTAAGCGAAAGCGGCGGCATACCGGATGCTTATGAGAAGGTCATAAAAGAATGGGGCTGGACCGAACAAAAAGAGGAACGCGCCGGTTCAACCCGAGTTTACGAGAAAGGCAAAAAGATTGTGCAGCTGACCATTCACGACGATTCGTTTACGGTGCTTGTCCCAAAACAAGAAGATAAGGCGGTGATTCAAGGTCTGGAAAGCAGTCCTTGATTTGCCGGGCCCGCAGCAACGCGGGGATCGCTTAAATTCGGTACAAGCCAGCCAGCCGGTTGATTCCGAACGGTTCACCAGTATCGGCCTGTTCCTGCAAACCGCAGGCAACAGGCTTATTGTAAAGGTTCAGAAAAATAACGGAAAAAATGGTCCTTATTCTCGTCAAAAAAGGAGTGTGGCGAGAATAGAGGATTTTTTTGTCCCTATTTTAGTAAGATGGGGGTAAAAAAGCCGTGTTTTTCAAGCGTTGCCCCGAATAAGGACAAAAAGTTCCGCTATTTTCTTCGAGAGAGTAAAAATCTTAAAAATAGCGACGTAAAAATTACCATTATATCCGTCAGAAAGTAAAACTTAGGCGGCGCCTCGGCATCCTCCTATCGCAAGAAAAAACAACCGCCAAACGCAGCTATTTTCTCTGAGTACGTACTCACTGCAAGTAATAGGAAATATCGGGACCGGTGATTTTCAGCATGCCGTCTTTACGTTGGCCCCGTACACAGGCAAGGGCGAGCAAACGTGGTGCAATCAGCCAGAAGTGCCAGAAAAACAAGGACAGCACAAAAGAAACCGGGGACCACGGAATGAGGATCGCGATGATACAGCAACCGATCCAGGCGGCATGCAGGTGAACTTTGCGAAATACGGAGTAAGCCACATATTGTTCGGGCATATAGCCGATCCAGGGCAGCAGCCGGGAAAAACGCCAGCGCTTGCGGTAGGAATGGCTTAAGATGATCAGGACGGACCGGGAAATGACGAATTGAATCCATAACGCAATGGGTGCGGCAATCAGAAAGAAGAAAAGGCTGGTCCAGGATAGAAAAATCATCTCTGCGGCAAGCCAAAGAAAAGGAAGCGTAGCGAAGCCATAGATCAAGGCTTTAGGCAACACGACCTTTTTCAGCAACCGATAATGGTAAAACGTCGCGTTTGTTTCAGGATCAGCGGATATCACCCATCAACCCTCCTAGAAATCACATATAGTACGTGTTCAAAAAGTCGGCTTTTCAGCACCGAAGCCTATGCTTCCGCTGTGCGTTTTTTCAAAACGCTTAAGGTCGGATGAAGCTAGGGACGAAAGTAGCGGAGCTAAACGTTTTCGGAGAAAACGGCTTCGGAAGCATAGAACTACCTCTTTAAAACTCGGACATACCTATATTATTATATCGGAGCAAGCCGCCGATAATTAAAGATGCGGCGTACAAACACAGCCGCGGGCCATGCGGCATAAGATAAAGCAGGTAAGGGACTATGAAAAGGTTTAAAATAATAGAATCTGTGTCATACTGATAGTAAAACAGACAAGGTGGGATTTGGGCATGGATGAGCGGACCGAAAGAACTTGCATTATATGCGGGGAGCCAAAAACCGAAGGCATTCATATCGTATCGGAATTTATATGCGATGCGTGCGAGGCCGAAATGGTGCATACCGATGTGCAGGAGGAAAAATACCATTTCTTTATTCATCAAATGAAGCAAATTTGGGTGCAAAAGAATGCATAATACGCATAAATCGATGAGGTGACAGGGCCTGTTCTTCGGGAGAACGGGTCCTTTTCTATATGCGATATTGCCCATTCGGGGAAAGAAGCGGTAAAATGAAGCAATGATATTTTCAGCAAAGCAGGACCACTGCCGGAAGGATTAAGATAGAGATGCCGGAACAAGCACAAGCCAATCGGGCTCCGTTATATGAAGCTTTGATGCAATATATGAAAAAAAACGATGTTTCCTTTCATGTGCCGGGACATAAAAACGGACAAGCCCTGCGCGGCGAAATGCCCCCGGAGCAGGATCTGCTGTCCCGGGTGATGGAAATCGACGCCACGGAAATTACCGGCACGGATGATCTGCATCATCCGGAGGGAGCGATCCGTGAGGCGCAGCAGCTGGCCGCCGCCCAATTTGGGGCGGAGGAGACGTTTTTTCTTGTCGGCGGCAGCACAGCCGGCAATTTGGCGCTGATCCTGAGCGTGTGCACCGCTCCGGGCGATGTGTTGCTCGTGCAGCGGAACGTGCATAAATCCGTCATCCACGGATTGATGCTGGCGGGCGCGCACGCGGTGTTTTTGGCGCCGCGGCTCGATGCGCCGAGCGGCCTGGCGACCATCCCGCCTGCGGAGACGGTGCGTGAAGCCCTGCGCCGGTACCCCGGCGCTAAAGGGCTGCTCGTCACGCACCCGAGCTACTACGGGATGGGCGCATCGCTGCGGCCGCTGGCCGAGCTCTGCCGCGCGCACAGCGTGCCGCTGCTCGTCGACGAGGCGCACGGCGCCCACTTCGGCCAGCATCCGGCGCTGCCGGAGAGCGCGCTGGCCCAAGGCGCCGATGGCGTCGTGCAGTCGACGCACAAGATGCTCACCGCGCTCACGATGGGCGCGATGCTGCATGTGCAGGGCGGGCTGATCGACCGCGCGCTGCTGCGCCAGCGGCTGGCGATGCTGCAGAGCTCCAGCCCGTCCTATCCCATCATGGCTTCGCTCGACGTGAGCCGAAGCCTGCTGGCGGCCCAGGGGCCCGCCCTGTTCGCAGGCGGGCTGGCTGCGGCCGCCGCGGCGCGCAGCGGCCTCGATAAACTGCCGCGCTTCGGCTTCGTCAAGCCGCCGGGCGCGAGCGGCGGGGCCGCTGCATATACTATTCAAGACCCGTTTAAGCTTGTAATATACGACACAACAAACAGGTGGAGCGGCTACGAGCTGCAGCAGCGGCTTGAGGCGGAGGGCTGCGTGCCGGAAATGAGCAATGAGCGGTACGTGGTGCTGGCGTTTGGACCGGGGACGACGGAGCGGGACGCCCTGCGGCTGCTTCAGGCGCTGGAGCGCATCGCGGTGGCAGCGGAAGAGTCGGAGGGTGCGTCGGAGAAATCGAAAGAGAAGGCGGCAGAAACGACGGCACAGCCGGCAACGGCGGCGGAGAAAAGGGAAGCGGAGCAGGAAGAGGAACAGGAAGAGGAACAGGAAGCTTCCGGAGGTGATCCAGCTGCGGAACTTTCCACGTGGAACATTTCGCCGGACCCGAAACCGGCAGATCCCGCAATAAGAAATGCTGAAGTCCGGTCCCAAGCCGCTGCCGGTATAGGTGCGCAAGTAACCGGCACGGTTATAGACTTGGAACCTGCCGATTGCGGATCGGGCATAGATGCTGAACAGGCCGACGTTCTTCCCGGCATCTCCGAGCCTGTGGCGTTTTCCTTGGCTCCCCTATCCCAAGGGGAAATTGAAGCGATTCCCGTGGAGGACAGCGCCGGCCGGCAGGCCGCGGAGATGATCATCCCTTATCCTCCGGGCATCCCGCTGCTGTATCCGGGAGAGACGATCACGGAAGAGACGAGAAGCCGTCTGATCCGCCTGCGGCATTCCGGGGCGAAATGCCAGGGGGCGGCCGATCCTTTGCTGCTCACCATCCAAGTCAAGAAGCTAATCAAGAAAGCAGGGAATGAACCACATGAACGGTAAAGAGAGAGGACTATTTATTACGCTGGAAGGCGGTGACGGTTCGGGCAAAACGACGGTAATGGCCGAAGTGGCCCAAGTTCTTGAACAACACGGCGTTTCTTATATGACCACCCGTGAGCCGGGGGGGATAGAAATCGCCGAGAAAATCCGCGACATCATTTTAAACCCGCAGCACACAGCGATGGACGCCCGTACCGAAGCGCTGCTCTACGCGGCGTCGCGGCGCCAGCATTTGGCCGAGAAAGTGGAGCCTGCCTTGGCGCGGGGCGTCAGCGTGCTGTGCGACCGGTTCATCGACAGCAGCCTGGCTTATCAGGGGTATGCGCGGGGACTCGGCATTCAAGAGGTGCTGAACATCAACATGTTTGCGACGCAAGGGCGTTTTCCGGACCTTACCTTTTACCTCGATATCGAACCGGAGGCCGGCTTGGCCCGCATCGCCGCAGGCCAGGGGCGAAAGGTCGACCGTCTGGATATGGAAAGCATCGGGTTCCACCGGAAGGTTCGGGAAGGTTATTTGCGGATTGCCGGGATGTACCCGGAGCGGATTAGGCGGATCGACGCCTCGCAGGGCCAAGCCGAGGTGGCCGCCGACATTCGCAGCCAACTTTCCGCATTTTTAAAGGAAATGAAGGCCTAGCTGTCAAATAATAAGGTGTGGTACATTTTTAGTATAACGAGTTTAATATAACGAGGAGGGACTGCAAATGAAACTGATTGTTGCGATTATCCAGGATAAAGACAGCAACCGGCTGTCCAGCGCGCTCGTCAAGGAAAATTACCGGGCAACCAAGCTGGCCAGTACCGGAGGGTTTCTTCGGGCGGGGAACACGACGTTTATGATCGGTGTCGACGACCACCAGGTGGACGCGGTGCTGAACGTCATCCGCAACAGTTGTAAAGTTCGCGAGCAATTGGTAACCCCGGTAACGCCGATGAGCGGGACCACCGATTCGTATTTGCCGCTCCCCGTGGAAGTGCAGGTCGGCGGAGCCACCGTATTTGTACTGCCGGTAGACCGGTTTGAACATTTCTGAGAAAATACGATTAGATAGAAATACGCGTCACGTTCAGTCAGCTGAGTAATTTCCAAAAGGTAGGCGGTGATCGAAGATGAAAATTGATCCGGGATTCCGGCCGCTCCAAAGCGGCTTGGGGGTGACTGACGGCCCCGCGAAGCCGGTGCAGTCCAAGAGCTTCGCCGATGTCATGCAGCAGCATGGGGAGCGGGCGTCGCAGGAAGAGCTGACCCGGCGGTTTAAGGAAATTCAAATGCAGGGGGATCGGCTGGCCCGTTCCATGACGATCCGGGAGCTGAAAGCATACCGGCTTATGGTCAAAAGATTTCTCGAAGATACGGTCCGCCGGGGCGTCCTCATTAAGGATGTCAAAGGATGGGATCGCCGCGGCCGGGGAAAACGTTACAAGCTGCTGGACGAAGTTGACGCCGCTTTGCTTGCCATGGCCGATGAACTGCTGGAAACCGAGCAGGGCAAAATCGAGCTGCTGCAAAAAATCGGCGAAATCCGCGGCATGCTGATCAACTTGTGTTTCTAAAAGTGCGAGTATCAAATGGAGGGAACCACGTGTCATTTCAGGATATCATCGGCCAGGATACCGCCAAGCAGCTGCTGCAGGGCGGCCTGCGGAGAAACGAAATATCGCATGCTTATATTTTTAGCGGACCGCCTGGAAGCGGGCAAATGGAAATGGCCATGGCCTTCGTCCAGGCGTTGTTCTGCACCCGGGGCGGGGACGACGCCTGCGGGGAATGTTTGGAATGCCGCAAGGTGCTGCATGGCAATCACCCGGATCTTTCTACCGTCAAACCCGATGGGGCAACGATCAAAATCGACCAAATCCGCGATTTGCAGCGGATTTTCTCTTACCGTTCGGAGAGCGGTAATCCGAAAGCCTATATTATAGATGAGGCGGAAAAAATGACGGTTCAGGCCGCCAACAGCCTGTTGAAATTTTTGGAGGATCCCCCGTCGCCGGCGGTCGCTATTTTGCTGTCCGACAATGGACGGGCTTTGCTGCCGACGATCCAATCGCGGGCGCAGTGGGTGCCGTTTTTGCCGCTGAACCCGGAGCGGATGCTCCAAATTTTGGCGGATGAGGGATATCCGGCAACTTTGGCCCGAAGCGCCGTTCATCTCGCGGCAGGACTGGGTCCGTGCCGTGAACTTATCCAGCAGAATTGGTTTGCAGAAATTAGAAACGTAGTGTTACAATTAGGGAGGGAGATCGCAGGCCGTGGCGGTTCTCCTTTAATTACAGCGCAGCAAAGCTTGTTCAAGGCCGGTTTAAGCGACCACCTGGACATGTTGTTTAGTCTTTTCCATTTGTGGTTTAAAGATATGATCCACGCGCTCTATCATAAGCATGATCAAGTCGTTTTCATAGATGAGTTGGAGTTTATTTCCAGACATGCCTCTTCGCGCAGTCCGCAGCAGTGGATTGAAGCGATGGCACTGGCTGCGGAAAGCAAAAAGAAACTGCGGCAGCATATGAATGCCCAGCTTTGCGTTGAGCAGTTCCTCATCGCGGTAGACGGGCAGAGGTAGAACGTTTGTTCTGCCCGCACAGGCAGCACTCAGGCACTTTAGAAACTTTCTCCCGTGAAAGAGCAGGGAATGAGAAGGAAAGCTGGTTCGAGCGATGCTTTTTTGGCGTATCACCATTTATGGGGGTTTTATAGGTATACGAGGGGGTTAGTTTTTGTACACTGTAGTGGGCGTCCGTTTTAAAAAAGCGGGCAAAATATATTATTTCGATCCGCTGGACCTTCCCGTTGAGAAGGATCAGAACGTGATTGTCGAAACGGCGCGCGGGATCGAATACGGTAAAGTGGTGGTCGGCAAGAAGCAGGTGGGAGAAACGGATGTTGTCCTTCCGCTGAAGAAGGTCATCCGGATCGCCGACGAAGCCGACGCCCGTGTAGTCGAGGAGAACAAGCTTGCGGCAAAAAACGCTTTTGCCACATGTTTAAATAAAATCAGGGACCATGACCTGAAGATGAAGCTGGTCGATGTAGAATTTACGTTCGACCGCAACAAGATCATTTTTTACTTCACGGCCGAGGGAAGGGTGGATTTTCGCGAATTGGTGAAGGATTTGGCCAGCATCTTCCGCACCCGGATCGAGCTGAGGCAAATCGGCGTCAGAGACGAAGCCAAGATGCTTGGCGGAATCGGTCCTTGCGGACGCGTGCTCTGCTGTTCTTCCTGGCTGGGCGACTTTGAGCCGGTTTCCATTAAAATGGCCAAGGATCAGAGCCTGTCGCTAAACCCAACGAAAATTTCCGGTTTGTGCGGACGGTTAATGTGCTGCCTGAAGTTTGAGCATGATAACTACGAAAGTGTGAAGGAGGAGCTTCCGTCCGTAGGCAAAATGGTCATTACTTCTTTGGGCGACGGGAAGGTGGTCGGAATCAACGCCGGATCGCGCACCGTGCACGTACAGCTGTTCGAAATCGGCAAGGTGAAGGAGCTTCCGCTGGACGACGTTGTCCTTAAATAAGAAAAGGCTTTTTCAAGACTTTAGAGATGACGCTGGGGTGGGAACTTGGAGAACAAGGACATTTTCAACCATATGCAGGCGCTGGAATCACAAATGGGCAAAGTTCACGGCGAATTGGGCAGCCTCATGCTTGAAGTGAAGAAGCTGGTGGAAGAAAACCAGCGGCTCTTGCTGGAGAATGAGCAGCTGCGCAAAATATTGAAGCGGGAAAGCGCGGAAAGCCGCGTGCCGTTAACGCCCGCCGGCAAGGCTGCGGACCCGGTACTGGCCGGTAAAGAAGCGATCGATGTCGTGGGCGAAGGGTATGATAATTTGGCGCGTCTTTATCATGAAGGTTTTCATATTTGCAATGTTTATTATGGACATCTTCGTACGGAAGGCGATTGCTTGTTCTGCTTGTCATTTTTGAATAAATAAAAGAATAATAAACCGTGGGGATCGGCCCTACGGTTTTTTTTCAATGACCGTAAAGAAGGATAAATTCATGCACAACGTACCGATTTATGGCAACGAGCGGGTCGACGATTTGCTCACCCATGATTTGCGCATCATTCAAAGCGACGAGGTGTTCAGCTTCTCGATGGATGCCGTGCTGCTGGCGAGGTTCGCCGCGGTTCCGAAATACGGAAAAGTATTGGACCTCTGCAGCGGCAACGGAGTGATTCCGCTGCTTTTGTCGACACGGACGAAAGCGGCGATCGAAGGCATTGAAATTCAGCCGCGAGTGGCCGATATGGCTCGCCGCAGCGTGGAAATGAACGGTCTTACGGAGCGGATTCTCATCCGCGAAGGGGATCTGCGCGAGCTGGTCAATATCACCGGCCATGGAGTGTATGACGCGATTACGGTGAATCCGCCTTATATGCCGCTGACCGGGGGCGACTTAAAGCTTAATAAGCATCAGGCCATCGCAAGGCATGAAATTCATTGCAGCCTGGAGGATGTGGCCGTCGCGGCGATGCGGCTGGTGCGGCCGGGAGGCAAAGTATCGATGGTGCATAAGCCGCAGCGTTTGGCGGAGATTGTAACGGTACTGCGGCAGCACCGGCTGGAGCCGAAGCTCGTCCGGTTTGTGCATCCGCGGGCTGGGGCCGAGGCCAACATGGTGCTGATCGAGGCGCTACGGGACGGCAAACCCGATGTAAGGATACTTCCGCCGCTGATCGTATATGGAGAGGACGGGCAATATTGCCCGGAAATCATGGACATTTATTATGGACCAAAAGAGGGTAGACCATGAACGTAAACGTGCAAAAAAGCTTTGAAGCCGCACCCGGAGAACGGGCGGATTACGGCAAGCTGTACCTGGTCGGCACGCCGATCGGCAATTTGGAGGACATGACCTTTCGCGCTGTGCGGACGCTTCGTGAAGCGGACATCATTGCGGCCGAAGATACGCGGCAGACGCGAAAGCTGCTGACCCATTTTGAGATATCGCCGGGCAAGCTGCTGAGCTATCACGAGCACAATAAGGCGGCGAGCGGACCTGAACTGATCCGGTATATAATGGAAGGAAAAAATTTGGCGCTGGTCAGCGATGCCGGTCTGCCGGCCATTTCCGACCCCGGGAGCGACCTGGTGAGGCTGGCGCTTAACGCGGGCATTTCCGTCATTCCGATTCCGGGGGCCAACGCGGCGTTGTCCGCGCTGATCGTTTCGGGATTGCCCACGGAGCGGTTTATGTTCTTGGGCTTTTTGCCGCGGGACCCGAAACAGCGGGAGAAGCTGCTGACATCGCTGGAGGATGAGGAAAGCACCATGCTGATGTATGAATCGCCCCACCGGTTAAACAAAACGCTTCAGTCCTTGCTTGAGGTGTTCGGTGACCGGAACATCGTGCTGGCGCGCGAATTGACCAAACGTTATGAGGAGATGGCCAGGGGTTCGTTGAAGGCTTGCCTGGGGTGGCTGGAGGAACATCCGCCGCTCGGAGAATACTGTCTGGTGTTAGAAGGTGCGAATCCGGATCGGGTGAAGGAGAAAAAAGAAGCCTGGTGGAAAAATTTAAAAATAGAGGAACATGTGGCGCATTACGAACAGGAGGAGGGATTGACGCGGAAAGACGCGATGAAAAAAACCGCCGCCGACCGCGGAGTATCTAAACGGGATATTTACAATTCATTGCTCTAGGAGCACATAAACCCGCCAGAATATCCCAAAAAATGTTGTACGGCCAAAAAAAAGGGGCCTTCACTAGGCCGGGTTCAAGCCAAGAGAAGGCGCCAAGGAGATATGAAAAAGGTTAGAATTAACAGTTTCAGTAAATCTATTATATACTATAATTCTTAATTTGTCACAGGGGTAGGAAGTTCAGTGATGCATTCATGGCAAACAATTTTGCCTTTGAAGTAAGTGACGTTCTCGGCATTGCCGCAGAAAATGCAGGCGGGCTCGTATTTCTTCAGCATAATCCGCTCGCCGTCCACATAAATTTCAAGCGCATCCTTCTCGCCGATGCCGAGTGTGCGGCGTAATTCGATCGGGATAACGACACGTCCCAACTCGTCGACTTTTCTTACAATACCTGTTGATTTCATCATAACTGATAAGTGCCCCTCTCGCTATAATTTATTAATGTCATTTTTCGACATTGTTCTATCTTTTCTGCTTTTTATAATACCAACCATTGCCAGAATAGTCAACCTATTTATGGCAGAGTTCAGCATAATTTCTAAAAAAATATCTTACATAGCTTCAAGAACTACTTATTTACCTAGGAAATTCAAGGGATGAGCCAATTCGACATTTTGGAAAACAAAGATTTGACTTGATCCGACAATATTCGACATAACTTGCTAATATCGGTCAAGTTGCCCCTTTATTTTTCAAAAAACTATTTTGACAAAAAAGGAGTGTTAGCCATGCATCGTCCGCTTTCCGAGGAAAAGGTGTTTAAAGATCCCGTACATAATTATATTCATGTACAGGACGAAGTGATCTGGTCCTTGATTAATACCCCGGAGTTTCAGCGTCTTCGCCGCATCCGTCAGCTGGGAACGTCTTATTTGACGTTTCATGGCGCAGAGCACAGCCGTTTTTCCCATTCCCTGGGTGTCTATGAAATTACGCGCCGGATCATTTCGCAGTTTGAGCGCGGGGGCTACGCCGATTGGCCAAGCGAAGAAAGGATGGTTGCCTTGTGCGCCGCGCTGCTGCATGACCTGGGTCATGGTCCGTTTTCGCATTCGATCGAAGAGGCCTTCCAAATGCATCACGAGGATTGGACCTGTAAAATCCTGCTTGGAGATACCGAGGTTGGGGAAGTGCTGCGCACGGTAGAGCCGGATTTTCCGGACAAGGTCGCAGCGGTGATCCGTAAAGATTACCACAACCCGATCGTCGTTAATCTCGTCACCAGCCCGCTGGATGCCGACCGGATGGATTATTTGCTGCGGGACGCTTATTTTACCGGCGTCAATTACGGTACGATCGACGTGGACCGGATTTTGCGGATGCTGCGCCCTTACAACGGCCGGGTGGTTGTCAAGGAATCGGGCATGCACGCGGTGGAAGACTATTTAATGTCCCGTTATCAAATGTATTGGCAGGTGTATTTTCACCCGGTTACCCGCAGCTCGGATATCATTTTGCGGCAGATTTTGCGGCGGGCCAAGGAATTGTACCGGGGCGGCTATACTTTTTCATTTTTGCCTCACCCGCTTCCTTGTCTGTTTCAGGGGGAGATCGGCGTGCGCGATTATTTACTGCTTGACGAAGCGCTGATGCAGACCGCCTTCATGCAGTGGAAAAGCGAGCCGGATGCTTTGCTAAGCGATCTTTGCGGCCGTTTTTTGGACCGGAAATTGTATAAATATGTAGAACTGGAGACAGGCGAACTGGAAATGGTCGAACAGATCCGCCAGGCGTTTGAACAGGCCGGTCTTCATCCCGAATATGACCTGGAAATTGATTTTCCGACCGATCTGCCGTATGATGTGTTCCGTCCGGACGAAGCCGCCGCGGGGAAGCAGATTTTGCTGCTGGACCGGCAGGAGCGGCTGCGGGAAATTTCCGAAGTGTCGGACATCGTCCGCTCGATCAGCGGGCTGCAGCTTGGCAAATACCATTTGTATTATCCGGATAATAAATTACACGCAGTGCGGGATCAATTGCCGCCGGACATCGCCCAAATATTCGAACAAGCACGTTAGGAGGAACGATACGACCATGTTATTCGACACACATACGCATTTGGACGCCCCGCAGTTCGACGAGGATCGGGAGGAAGTGATTCAGCGCGCGATAGAGCAGGGGGTTACGCGCATGATCAACATCGGCTTTAACCGCGAAACGATTCCGTCGACGATGAAGCTGGCGGAAACGTATGATTTCATTTACGCCGCCGTCGGCTGGCACCCGCAGGATGCGATCACGATGAAGGAAGGCGATTTGGATTGGGTCGCCGAGCTTTGCAAGCACGAAAAAGTGGTGGCTATCGGCGAAATCGGCCTTGATTATTTTTGGGACACGTCGCCCAAAGACGTGCAGCACGAGGTGTTCCGTAAGCAGATCGGGTTGGCCCGCAGTCTGGGGATGCCGATCTCCATTCATAACCGCGACGCACATGAGGATGTCGTGCGGATTTTGCGCGAGGAAAAGGCGAATGAAGTCGGAGGGGTGATGCACTCCTTCTCCGGCAGCTGGGAAATTGCTAAATTGTGTCTAAATCTGGGATTTCATTTATCGTTTGGCGGGCCGATTACGTTCAAAAATGCAAAGCAGCCCAAAGAGGTCCTGGCCAAAACGCCGCTGGACCGTTTGCTGATCGAAACCGATTCCCCTTATTTAACTCCCCATCCATTTCGTGGGAAGCGGAACGAGTCGGCCCACGTGCGTTTGGTAGCCGAAATGGCGGCCGAGCTGAAGGGGGTCTCTTTTGAGGAAATCGCCGAAATTACCACCCGAAATGCACTGGAACGATTTGGAATACCAAGCATAACGGAGAAAAACCGCTGAAAAAATGAGGATAAACGAAAGATTAATGCTTTTTAACTCAAAACAGCATGTTTATTACATTTTTTTAACCATTTTTTTAAAAAAACGTGGTTGATTGGTTCTTTACAACATGCATCCAAACAGGATAGAATTTTTTCAGTAATCGCTGCGGCTCATTTTTCAGCTTGACGAGCCGTTCGATAACTTGGTTCCGTGAACCAGTCTCGCTGAGTCTCCGCATGGAGAACGGGGGAACCGGCGCAAACATGGATCGGCTGATGCCGGCCAGGTTTGCAAATGATTCCTTTTCAGGGTCTTAGGGGTGAATTCGAGGTCGTTGCGCCATGAGCGAACGAACTGAGAAAGGGCGGCTCTCTTTCGTCCGAACCCGACAGCTAACCTCGTAAGCGTACCAAGAGAGGTAACTCGTGCAGCCTATTACACCTAGACAATCAGGAAGCCACGAAGGGAGTTCCTCTAACTCTTTCTTTGGGCTTCTTTTGTTTTGAATAAAAGTAATAGGGTCGTCATACTGTTGATAAACAGGAGGTGACAAATGCCGATAAAGACTGGGGCAGGGTGCGAAATGCGCGGCTTTGTTTATATTTGAGTTCAAAAGTCAGGGTGGTCTGCTTCGTGATCAAAAGATGACTTTTGAACAACCTCTAAAGCGCGTTTCGTAAACAAGAACTGTAGTCGCGTCAACCGTATCATGCATCGACCTTACGGCGGGACTATGAAGGAGGACGGAAGAAATGGGCATTTTCCGAAACGGGGAGACCCATGAATCACGCTCATCCAGCATGTCTTACGCATTGCGATGGAAGCATGAGAATTTTCGTCAGATTACGCTTGTCGGCGTACTGAGCATCGCAGTAATCATCATCATCCTGATTGGGGCGTTTGGTCAGGAGCGTAAACAAGTATCTCTGGTCATCGATGGAAAGGTTCGGTCGGTGGAAACGACGGAATCGAAGGTGGCGCACCTGCTGGAGGAACAATCCGTTAAGCTTGCGCCGCAAGACACCGTATCGCGTCCGCTCGAGAGCCTGCTTTCGGACGGAGACCGGATCGTGATCGAACGGGCGGTTCCGGTGAAAGTCATCGTGGATGGAACGGCCAAAGTTGACTTTACGACAAAAAACACCGTAAGAGGCGCCATTTCCGAACTGGGCGTCACCCTGAAGCAGGACGATAAAGTAACGCCCGCTTTGGACAGCAAAATTTCCACTAACATGAACATCAAAATTGTTCGCGTTAATAAACACACCGTCAAGCAAGAAGAAGCCGTACCGTTTACCGTTGTCAAAACGGCCGATGAAAGTTTGCCGAAAGGTGAAACCAAGGTCGTTCAGCAAGGCAGAAAAGGGTTGGTTGTCCACACCGTGGAGAAAACTTACGAGGACGGCAAATTCGTGACGAAGCGATGGCTCGGCAAAGAGGTATCCAAAACCGCGCAGCCGAAGGTCATTGCCGTCGGCACCAAGCAGCCGACCGCGGTGTTGTCCGCCAGCATGACCCGCAGCTCGGACGGGGTCAGCGTCAGCGGATTGACAACAAAAGGCGGAGTCTCATTCAAATATAAAAAAATACTTAAAAACGTCACGCTCACCGCTTATTCCTCCGAGGAGGACGGTATTGGAACGCGCACGGCCTCCGGCACCCGCGTTACCGAGGGGCGAACGATCGCCGTGGACAATGATGTTGTGCCGCTGGGCTGGTGGGTCTATATCGAAGGCATCGGCTTCCGGAAAGCGGAGGATACCGGCGGAGCGATTGAGGGCCACAAGATCGACGTGTATTACGACAGCTTAAAGGCGGCTAATAATTTTGGCCGCAAGAAGGGCCGCACGGTTTACGTGATCGGTCCGACAAAACCGGAATTGAATTAATTGGCCCCGCTATCGCTTTATCCGGGGAACGAGATACTTTGAGCGTGTTCAAAAGGCCTTCTTCGTGATAAAAAGATGACTTTTTGAACAACCTCTATTATGATGATGAATAAGACACTTGGATAAGAAGAGGATACGTTCCTCTTCTTTTTGTTGTAAACGGAAGGGAAGAAGACACATGATCAAAGAGGTCATTGTGGTGGAGGGCCGGGATGACACCGTGGCTGTCAAGCGGGCCGTGGAGGCGGATACGATCGAAACTGGCGGCTCCGCGATCAATGAGACGACGCTGCGGAAAATCGCCCTGGCGCAGGAGCGGCGCGGAGTAATCATTTTTACCGATCCCGACCATGCCGGGGAACGGATCCGTAAGATCATCGCCAACCGGGTGCCCGGCTGCAAGCATGCGTTTCTGCGGGAAGCGGATGCGACGAAGCGGGGCGATATCGGGATCGAAAACGCCTCCCCGGAAGCGATCCGCGAGGCTTTGTCGCGCGTGCGCAGCGAGGCGCCGGGAGTAGAGGGCCAGATCGATTGGGAAGACTTGATGACGGCGGGGCTGATCGTGCATCCGGAGGCGGCGGCCCGGCGCAAGGTGCTGGGGGAACTGCTCGGGATCGGATACTGCAACGGCAAACAGCTGTACAAGCGTTTGACGGTGTTCCGGATCAGCCGCGAGGAGTTTGCGGATGCGCTCGCCAAGTTGGAGAATGAAGGGGTACAGAGGCCATGAGCATAAGGGAAGACGTGTCCACGCCGCGGCGGACGAAGGAGATCATACAGCGGTACGGATTTTCGTTTAAGAAAAGCTTGGGACAGAACTTTTTGATCGATCAGAACATCCTTGGCAAAATCGTCGCCGCCGCCGGTCTCGACGCCACTAAAGGGGCGCTCGAAATCGGTCCGGGGATCGGCGCGCTGACAGAGAAGCTGGCGCAGGAAGCGGGCAAGGTCGCGGCCGTGGAAATCGACCAGCGCCTGCTGCCGATCCTGCAGGAGGTGCTGGAGCCGTATCCGCACGTTCGCGTCATTCACGGCGACGTGCTGAAGCTGGACCTTAAGGCGCTGTTTGCCGCCGAATTTTCCGGCGTCAGCGGCGTTAGCGTCGTCGCCAATCTGCCGTATTACGTGACGACGCCGATCCTGATGAAGCTGCTCGAGGAGAAGCTGCCGCTGGAGCATATCGTCGTGATGATCCAGAAGGAAGTGGCGGAGCGCATGGCGGCCTCGCCGGGCGGCAAAGACTACGGCAGCCTCAGCATCGCGGTTCAGTACTACAGCGAGCCGGAGCTGGTCTTTACGGTGCCGCACAGCGTGTTCATTCCGCAGCCGAATGTGGAATCCGCCGTCATCCGCCTGTCGGTACGCAAAGAGCCGCCGGTGGCGGTGGACGATGAGGCGTTTTTCTTCGAGGTGGTGCAGGCCGCCTTCGCCCAGCGGCGCAAGACGATTTCCAACAATCTGAAAAGCCGGTTTTTCCCGGGCGAAGGCCGGGAACGGCTGGAGCGGCTGCTGGAGGCGGCCGAAATCGTCCCGTCGCGCCGCGCCGAAACGCTCGATTTGGCGGAGTTCGCGGGGCTGAGCAACACCTTGCTGCAGGCAGGATTAAAGCGGCCGTAACGGGGCCCGCCGCAGTAACCAATCCCTCCATTTGCCCATACCATGGGATAGAGGTGATTGACTTGACGAATTTGGGAGACTTGGTCGTCCGCAAATCTTACGGCGGGGATGTTACGTTCCGGGTAGCAAGCATCGTGCGGAGCGAAGCGGTCATCAAGGGAACGGAATTCCGGCTGCTGGCGGATGCGCCTTTAAGCGATTTGATCCGTATAGACCGGGACACCCCCGGAGAAACGACGCAGCGCGCGCGCATCAAGGCGACGGAGTCGCTGAAGCGGTTGACCCTGGACCGGAAGCAGCTGGCCGAGCGGAACCGGATGACCATCGGCGGGGAATGGTACCCGATGGGGGAGCCGGCGTATTTTGAAGTGCCGGGCAAAGTGCTTCATCTGGACGGGGATCAAAGATATTTGCAAAAAAGCCTGAGCTTGTACGAAAAGCTGCGGGTGCCCGCACAAGGCTTCTATGTTACGGAGTCGCAGATGGCCAGCGCGCTGTACCGTCTGCTGCCGACGGTCCGCCCGGATATCGTGGTGCTGACCGGTCATGACGGCGTTTTGAAGCATCGGCCTACCGGCGATCTGTACAATTTGACCAGCTATAAAAATTCCAAGCATTTCGTGGAGGCCATTCAGACGGCCAGACAATACGAACGCAATTTCGATTCGTTGACGATCGTGGCCGGCGCCTGCCAGTCGCATTTTGAGGCGTTATTGCAGGCGGGGGCCAATTTCGCCAGTTCCCCGGGCCGCGTGCTGATCCACGCCCTGGACCCGGTGTATATCGCCGCCAAGGCCTCACTGACGTCCATACGCGATACGATTCAAATTACGGATGTCCTGAACCATACGATCAGCGGCACGCAAGGCGTCGGAGGGATCGAAACGCGCGGCAGCTACCGGATCGGCCTGCCCAGGCTGAAGGATTTGTCCACGCTTAAAGTTGTGCCTTCCATGTGAGAGCATGCTAACCGGAAGTTCCAAGTTTTTCCTTGGGGCTTCCGGTTTTTTTATGCAAAAATAGGATATTCCAAACATAATTTTGGCCGTTTTCAGACAATAAGGGCGCTCTGGTCCCTTAGCAAGCCGCAGGGTAAGCCTAGCCCCCGTTTCCATGGCCGCCCGTCTTTGGTACCGATTTTTAGGTTGCGTCAAAAATAAGGACAAAAAATGTCTTTATCTCAGCGATATCGTTTATTCGAGTGAAATAGAGGACATTTATGTGGTTATTTTCCTCCTCCCCTAGGTAATACCAATGTTCTGGGGCATTCATAGGAAAATAAGTACATGAAATGCCGCTAATGAGGATGAACATGCTCCGATCTCCGGACATAAGTACATAAAATGCCGTTATTATATAGGCCGGCGGTCGCTCATTCCGGCAGCTTTATTTGTTCGGGAAGGCCGCGTCAGGTCATGTCGAAAAAAATTCATTGACATTAGTTTTTCCATGCTGATATAATTATTTATTTTGATTTGACAAAGATTCTCCTTTCCTGTATAATGGTTTAAGAAAGAAGGTGGTCACAGGTAATGGCTAAAAATGCGCTGTCGGAAATCAAGCATAGTCTCGACGCCCACGTTGGACAAAAAATTATGCTTCGGGCAAACGGAGGTCGCCGAAAGACCATCGAACGCACCGGAGTATTGGAGGAAACCTATCCTTCGGTCTTTATCGTGAAGCTGGACCAGGAGCATCAGACATTTAAGCGTGTGTCTTACAGTTATGCCGATATACTAACCGAATCCGTTGAGGTCATGATTTGCGACGACAACAACGAGGTGCGGATTTCGTATATTAAACCGTGAACATCATGATGAATTACAAGCAAACGGCTTCCGCCATCGGCGGGGCCGTTTTTTACTGCTGCCGGGCAGGGCGGATGCTTATCAGGCGCTGACGCGAAGCTGCTGTACTCGAAAGGATCAGCCGGCGCGGGGCGGCAGGCTTTTTTTGGGCGGACAGGATTGCCGCTGTCACCGTATGAACGGGTGCGGGCCCACGCATACTAACCATTGTTCCATATCCAGACCCCAAAGGAGGACTGACCATGTCGCGCAGAAGACGAAGCGTAATGTCGGAGGACCTGAAGGTCGAATTAGCCAAGGATCTGGGATTTTACGATACCGTGAAGCAGGAAGGCTGGGGCGGCATCAAAGCGAAGGATGCGGGAAATATGGTAAAGCGGGCGATCCAGCTCGCCGAACAGGCTGCGGCAAAGCAGCAGCAATAGCGGCTAACAAATTTGGCGGACGAAGCTTCCCTGGGGGAGCTTCGTTTTTTTGCCCGGATGAAGTAAGATAGTGTAAGATGAATGTTGATCTTTCGCGCATAGACGGACTGCGGAGTATTTTTTAAAATAAAGGAACGGTAAGGATTGCTGAAGGTAGGTGAGGGCCTTGAAAATTTACGAGAAAGCGCCGGCAAAAATCAACTTGATGCTCGACGTAATACATAAACGTCCGGACGGCTACCACGAAGTCGAGATGATCATGACGATGGTTGATCTCGCCGACCGGTTGGAAATGAGCGCCCTCCCGCGGGATACGATTATTATATCGAGCCAGGCCGGATATATTCCGCTTGATGAGAAGAACCTGGCCTTTCAGGCCGCGAAGCTGATCAAGGAACGGTACAACGTGCGCAGCGGGGTGTATATCCATCTCGACAAGAAGATTCCGGTCGCGGCCGGTCTGGCCGGCGGAAGCAGCGACGCGGCGGCGACGCTGAGGGGACTTAACCGGCTTTGGGGACTGAACATCTCCGAGGAAGAGCTGAAGAAACTCGGGGCGGAGCTGGGGTCGGACGTGCCCTTTTGCGTAACGGGAGGGACGGCGCTGGCCACGGGACGCGGCGAGGTGCTGACGCCTTTGCCGAACCCGCCGCAATGTTGGGTCGTTCTGGCAAAGCTGCCGATTAACGTATCTACGGCCGAGGTGTACGGACGGTATCGCAACGAACGGATCCAAAAGCATCCCTCGGCCGAACGGATGCGGACGGCCCTGGAGAGCCGGTCTTTTCCGGGAGTGTGCCGGGAGCTGGGCAACGTTCTGGAGAGCGTGACGCTGCACATGCATCCCGAGGTCGCCCATTTGAAAGAGACGATGCTGCGCCTGGGCGCTGACGGTGTGCTGATGTCGGGAAGCGGTCCGACGGTGTTCGGGCTCGTCTCCAAAGAAGCGAAAGTGTCCCGGATTTACAACGGGCTGCGCGGGTTTTGCAAAGAGGTTTACGCGGTGCGTCTTCTTACCTGAACGAAAAGCGTTTTGGTTCTTAAGCACGAAGCGGCTCACCCCACATGAAAATGAAGAACAAGCTTGGACAAATCCGTACAAAAATGTTATAGTTTCAATAAAATATTCGGATTTTAGCGAGGGGTACTTCGTGAAAAAATTGAAAAGAAGCGCTCGTTTAGTGGAGATGACCCACTATTTGTTGGCCCGGCCGCATCATCTGATCCCGCTGACGACCTTTGCCCAGCGGTACGGGGCCGCGAAATCGTCCATTAGCGAGGATTTGGGCATTATTAAAGAGGTTTTTGAAGAAGAGGGGATCGGCGACTTGCTAACGCTGGCCGGAGCCGCCGGCGGCGTTAAATATGTTCCGAGAGTGGGCCGCGAGCAGGCGCTTGTCTTTATCCGCGAGCTGTGCGACAAGCTCTCGCAGCCGGATCGCATTTTGCCGGGCGGTTATTTGTATATGTCCGACCTGCTCGGGCAGCCGGGTTTGATGAATGAGGCGGGCAAACTGTTCGCCACCGCCTTCGGCGATCTGGAGATCGACTGCATCATGACCGTGGAAACAAAAGGGATCCCGCTCGCTTACGCTACGGGCGCCGAGCTGAATCTGCCGGTCGTCCTGGTGCGAAGAGACCATCAGGTTACGGAGGGGTCGGCCGTAAGCATCAATTACGTGTCCGGATCGCACAAAAGCCTGCATACGATGACGTTGTCCCGCCGGGCGCTCAAAGAACATTCGCGCGTGCTGATCGTTGACGATTTCATGAAGGCCGGCGGCACCATTCAAGGGATGGTCGACCTGCTGGACGAATTCAACGCGAAGGTTGCGGGGGTCGGCGTGTTGGTGGAATCGGGGGAAGTGGATTCCGAGCAGCGGCTTCTGCGCGATTATGTGTCGCTGGCGACGCTCCGGGCGGTGGATGCCAAAGGCAAGGAAATCTCCGTGGAGCCTGGAAATTATTTTTCCAAATTCGGGTAAGCAGAAACATGTCGATAAAACCGCAAAACTGAAAATTTTGCGACGAAATGTGTCGAAAACCCCGTCATATCAAAAAAAATCGAGAATTTAAGGCATTTTGTTCTTGAAAAAAAAAGGATTTCCGTTTGCTATGTGGAATATTACACCAAGTCTCTGATGGAAAAAGGTGGTGAACACATATGCAAATTACGGATGTAAGACTCCGCCGAGTCAGCTCTGAAGGCAGAATGAAGGCCATAGCATCCATTACCATCGATAACGAGTTTGTCGTTCACGACATCCGCGTCATCGACGGGAACAATGGAATGTTTGTAGCTATGCCGAGCAAGCGCACGCCGGACGGGGAGTTCCGGGATATCGCGCATCCGATTTCCTCCGGTACCCGCGAGAAGATTCAAGCCGCTGTTTTGGCTGAATACGAACGTGCGGCCGACCAGGAGGAAGCTATTGAAGAAGGGGCGTAAGTCGCATTTTTAATTCTTGACCAATTGGGGTTCGAGGAAAAGGGAGCCATGAGTACATGGCTCCCTTTTCTTTTTGCGGTAAATGAGATATATTCAGTAATGAGTTTAAATGAGAGTTCAAAAAAACAGGTTTTCAGCACCGAAGCTTAAGAGAGAAGGAGGCCGGGGCCTTGAAAAAATTAGCGATTGTTCTTGCCGCAGGTCAGGGGAAACGCATGAAGTCCAAGCTTTATAAAGTGCTCCATCCTGTGTGCGGCAAACCGATGGTCGGGCATGTTTTAAGCGCGGTACAGCAAGCCGGCTGCGAAAGAACCATCGTCGTTGTCGGCCATGGTGCCGAAGCGGTTAAATCATACCTTGGATCATCGGCGGAGTACGTGCTGCAGGAGCAGCAGCTGGGAACCGGTCATGCGGTGAAGCAGGCTGGTCCGCTGCTCGCCGGAGAGGAAGGTACGACCGTCGTGATTTGCGGCGATACCCCTCTGGTGACCGCGGAGACGCTTGAAGCGCTGGTCGAACTTCATACCCGCAAGGGTGCAGCGGCTACCGTGCTCACGGCCAAAATGGACAATCCTCAAGGGTATGGCCGGGTGATCCGTGGAGAGAACGGTACGGTCGAGCGCATCGTCGAGCAGAAGGACTGCTCGCCGGAAGAGGCAGCGGTACAGGAAATCAACACAGGCACTTATTGTTTTGATAATGCGAAATTGTTTGCCGCTTTGGAGAAAGTGACCAATAACAACGCGCAGCAGGAATATTACCTGACCGATGTCATCGGCATTTTGGTACAAGCCGGCGAAATCGTGGAAGGGTATGCGGCGCAGGACCACCGGGAGTCGATCGGCGTCAATGACCGCGTTGCGCTGGCCGAAGCGGAAGCGGTGATGCGCGAACGGATCGTTCGGCGTCATATGCTGGGCGGCGTCACGGTGATCGATCCGGCGTCGACTTATATCGGGGCCGATGTGGCGATCGGTTCGGATACGGTGATTTATCCGGGAACCGTGCTTGCGGGGCGGACGGTCATCGGCGAGGATTGCGTGATTGGGCCGGCGTCTCAAATCGAGGATAGCGTGATTCATGACGGCGCGAAGGTGAAGCATTCGGTTCTGAGCCAGGCGGAAGTCGGCAAAGAAACGACGGTGGGGCCGTTCGCTTATTTGCGTCCGGGGGCCAAACTTGGCGCCAACGTCAAAGTGGGCGATTTCGTCGAGATCAAGAACGCGACCTTGGACGACGGAGCGAAAGTCTCGCATCTGAGTTATATCGGCGACGCCAAAGTCGGCAAAAACGTAAATATAGGCTGCGGCGCGATTACCGTCAATTACGATGGTTATAATAAATCCATTACGGAGATTGAGGACGAAGCCTTTATCGGCAGCAATGTTAATCTGATCGCGCCGGTGAAGGTCGGGAAAGGCGCTTATGTGGTCGCCGGTTCGACCATTACGCATTCCGTTCCCGAAGGCGATCTGGCCATCGCGAGACAGCGGCAGGAGAACAAGCCGGGTTACGCCGAGAAAATCCGCGGCCGCGCAAAAGCCAAAAAACAAAATAAGCAGGACTCTTAAGCCGTTTTATCATAGGATGTAGTAGCAATTGTCGGAATGAATTTTTCGGAATGAGGATGCAGTGACCATTTCTAATGACGGGGTAGCTGGAAGGCGGGTTCAGCGGTTTGATTCCCTTTCGCTATCTACACAGCACGGAGGGTTTTAATTTTATGACTTATTGTGATTCCAAATTAAAGATATTCACCTGTAACTCCAATCCTAAGCTGGCTCATCAGATCGCGGATTATATCGGAATTCCGATGGGCGATTCGGAAACGACCAGTTTTAGCGACGGCGAAATTCAGGTCAAGCTGTCGGAGAGTGTCCGGGGCTGCCACGTCTATGTCGTACAATCGACGTGTGCTCCCGTCAACGACAATCTGATGGAGCTGCTAGTTATGGTGGATGCCTTGAAAAGAGCTTCGGCCAAAAGCATCAACGTGGTTATCCCGTATTACGGCTATGCCCGCCAAGACCGGAAGGCCCGTTCGCGCGATCCGATCACGGCTAAGCTGGTTGCCAATTTGATCGAGAAGGCCGGCGCTCACCGCGTCATTACGATGGACCTGCACGCCATGCAGATTCAAGGCTTCTTCGATATCCCGGTGGATCATATGCTCGGGGTGCCGATTTTGGCCCAGTATTTCCGGTCCAAACATATCCCGAATCCGGTCGTCGTATCTCCGGACCACGGCGGGGTGGTGCGCGCCCGCAAGCTGGCGGATTTCCTGAACGCCCCGCTGGCGATCATCGATAAACGCCGTCCGGAGCCCAACGTCAGCGAAGTTATGAACATTATCGGGAACATCGAAGGCAAGACGGCGATTCTCGTCGATGATATCATCGACACCGCCGGAACGATCGTGCTTGGCGCGAATGCGCTGAAGGAGGGCGGCGTGGAAGAGGTTTACGCCTGCTGTACGCACCCCGTGTTGTCCGGCCCGGCGATGGAACGGCTGGAGAATTCTCCGTTGAAGGAAGTTATTGTAACCGATACGATTCCGATTACGCATCCCAATCCGACGAGCAAGCTGAAGGTGCTCTCCGTCGCTCCGCTTATGGGTGAAGCGATTATTCGCGTGCACGAAGAGCTGTCGATCAGCAAGCTGTTCGAGATCGAATAAGGAAAAGGCTACTGCACACAGGGGTTGCATCCTCCCGCCGGAGGGTGTAACCCCTATCGGTGTGTTTGCCGGGGGATAGATAAGGCTCGTTTGGGCGTAAAATGGGCGATTTGGGCGAAATCTATTGGATATTTCCAAGTGGGGGCTCAAAATAGCGGCTGATATCCGCCAATCTATTGGAGTTTTTCCAAGTGAGGGTGCCGGGAAGAGCCTTAAGGTGCTGCCAGCTGCCACAAACGTAGGAGGTATATGGAACAAATGAAATGGATCGTAGGTCTCGGAAACCCGGGGAAACAATATGAGAAAACGAGGCACAATATCGGTTTTATGGCCGTGGATGAACTGGCGCGGCGGCACGGGATCGAGATCAAGCAGAGCAAATGCAAGGCTTTGATCGGCGAAGGGGTGCTGCCGGGCGGCAAGGTCGTATTGATCAAGCCGATGACGTTCATGAACCTGTCCGGCGAAGCGGTTCGCGCCTACATGGATTATTACAAAGCGTCCCTGGAAGATATGATCGTCGTATACGACGATCTCGATACCGAGATTGGGCGCAACCGGCTGCGTTATCAAGGCAGTTCGGGCGGCCATAACGGAATTAAATCGATTATCCAGCATACCGGAACACAGGTGTTCAACCGCATACGAATGGGTATCTCCCGCCCGGAGCCCGGTTATGCGGTGGTGGATTATGTGCTTTCCGGGTTTGCCAAAAAAGATCAGCCGCTGCTGCAGCAATCGATCGAAGCGGCGTGCGATGCGCTGGAGTACAGCTTGGACCACACGTTTGAGCAGACTATGGCCAAGTTTAACGTATAAATGCCGGGTTATGGACCAGCGCGGCCGACGGGAAGTCGGCCGGAAGCCTAATCCGCGTTTTGCTGCCGTTCAAGGTCAGGGCTAAAAGGAGCCAGTCTGGGGCATACTGGAGACATAATGAATCTTCAGGAGGCATATAGATGGCTATAAATTACGTCTGCCGGCACTGCCGGACGGTGATTGGTAGAATAGAGGCCCCCCAGGTCACGGAAGCCCAACTAGGCTTTCATTCCTTGACCCCCGAGGAACGGCGAGATATAATAGCGTATGATTCGAACGGCGAAATGACGGTTCGGGTGATCTGCGATTACTGCAGGGAAGCGCTGGAGCAGAACCCGGAGCTGATGCTGCTCGTGAGTCCCTTGCAATGAGCGGGGGCGAAGGCCGATGAAGAATGAACAATTTACCGGTTAAAGCGGTTATAGAGCCTTGGCACGTTTGCTGAGGCTCCTTTTTGGTTCGTGTAAACACATTGTCCTGCCCGGTCAGGTCAATAGATTGAATAAGCAGTAAGAGAGGTGCCACACTTGCTACAAGCGCTAATAGAAGCTTTTTCCCGGGATACCGACTTTGCTTCGATGGTCGCCGGCGTCAACTCCGGTATGAAGGAGCAATTGCTCTCGGGGTTATCCGGTTCGACGAGACAGGTGATGCTGGCCGCGCTGCACCAGGAGGTGAAGCGACCGCTCCTTGTCGTAACCCACAATATGTTCGCCGCCCAAAAAATTTATGAAGATTTACAGGAAGCGCTCTCACCGGACGAAGTGCTGCTTTATCCCGCCAACGAGCTGGTCGCCGCCGAATCGGCCGTATCCAGCCCGGAAACGCTGGCCCAGCGGATCGAGGTGCTGCTGCAATGCTCCCGCGGCTTTCGGGGCGTTGTGGTGGTGCCTTATTCCGGCATCCGCCGGTTTATTCCCACGCCGGAAACAATGGCAGAGGCCGGACTTACGATTACCCTCGGAGGGACGATTCAGCATGGCGACTTCCTGAACAAAATGATCGAGCTTGGCTACGAACGTGTAGAACGGGTTGAATCCCGTGGGGAAATGAGCCTGCGCGGAGGAATCATCGACTTTTACCCGCTGACCTCGGCGATGGCTTACCGGGTGGAATTGTTCGATGACGAAGTCGATTCCATCCGCACCTTCGATCCGTCCGACCAGCGTTCGGTGGACCAGGTCAAGGAAGTGTTCGTTCCCCCTTGCAAGGAATTGATCGCTTCCCCGGACCGGCTGGAGGCGGCGGCTCAAGCCGCGTCCGAACGCCTGGATCGGCAGCTTGAAAAAATGGCCGACCGCCAGGCGAAAAACAAGCTGCAGGAGGAAATCGCCAAGGAGATCGAGCTGCTGCGGGAGCATGTGTATTTTCCGGAAATCTATAAATATATTTCTTTGATCTACCCTGAAAGAAAAACGTTGTATAACTATATGCCGAGCGACACGCTGCTCATCCTGGACGAACCGGCGCGCCTGCTGGAGACGGCCAAGCAGCTGGAGCGCGATGAATCGGAGTGGAATCTGCATTTGCTGCAAAACGGCAAAAGCCTTCCGGAACTGCCGCTGGCGGTGGAGACCGACCATGTGCTGTACCACCGTCCGTTTCAAACGCTGTTTCTGTCCTTGTTCCTGCGCCAGGTTCCGCACTCCCAGCCGCAGAACATTCTCAACTTCGTTAGTCGGACGATGCAGGACTTCCATGGGCAAATGAACGTGTTGAAGGCGGAAATGGAACGCTGGAAAAAAAGCGGCGCCAATGTCATCATGCTGGCTAGCGGCGAGGAACGCATGGACCGGATGCGGCGGGTGCTGCAGGATTACGGGATCGAGGAGCCGACACTGCTGAAGGGCAATCTGCAGTCGGGCTTTGAGCTGCCTTCCGTGCATCTGGTTGTCATCACCGAAGGGGAGATGTTCTCCCAGAAGCAGCGCAAAGTGCGCCGCGTCGCCAGCAAAAGCATGGACAACGCCGAACGGATCAAAAGCTACACCGAGCTGAAGGTCGGCGATTACGTCGTTCACCAAAACCACGGGATCGGCAAATATATGGGGATCGGTACGCTCGAGGTCGGCGGGATCCACAAAGACTACATGCATATCATGTATGCCGGCGGCGACAAGCTGTCCGTTCCGATCGAACAGATCGACATGATTCAGAAATACGTCGGTTCCGAAGACAAAGAGCCAAAGGTCTACAAGCTCGGCGGCAATGAATGGCAGCGGGTGAAAAACAAGGTCCGCTCCTCCGTGCAGGATATCGCCGACGATCTGATCAAGCTGTATGCCGAGCGGCAGGCGGCGCCGGGGTATGGCTTCGAGAAGGACTCGCCGGAGCAGCAGGAGTTCGAAGGAATGTTTCCTTACGAGGAGACGCCGGACCAACTGCGGGCCATCGAAGAAATCAAAAAGGACATGGAAAAAAACCGGCCGATGGACCGCCTGCTCTGCGGCGACGTTGGCTACGGAAAAACGGAGGTGGCGATCCGGGCCGCTTTCAAAGCGGCGATCGAAGGCAAGCAGGTCGCGGTGCTGGTGCCGACCACGATTTTGGCGCAGCAGCATTACGAAACGTTCCGCGAACGGTTTGCCGGTTACCCGATCAATATTCAGACGCTGAGCCGGTTCCGCAGCCGCAAGGAGCAGAACGAGACGATCAAGGGGCTCCGCCAGGGCACGGTGGACATCGTGATCGGGACCCATCGGATATTGTCCCAGGATCTGGTGTTCAAAGATTTGGGCTTGCTGATCGTCGATGAAGAGCAGCGGTTTGGCGTAACGCATAAAGAGAAGCTGAAGAAGCTGAAAACGAATGTGGACGTGCTTACCCTGACGGCGACGCCGATCCCGAGAACGCTGCATATGTCGATGCTTGGCGTACGGGATTTGTCGGTCATCGAAACGCCGCCGGAAAACCGCTTCCCGGTGCAAACCTACGTGGTCGAATACAGCCAGGCGCTGGTGCGCGAAGCGATCGAACGCGAAATGGCCCGGGGCGGGCAAATCTACTACCTGTACAATCGCGTACAGGGAATTCATGAGATGGCGGCGCAAATCTCGGCGCTCGTCCCGGATGCCCGCGTAGGCGTTGGCCACGGGCAGATGTCCGAGCAGGAGCTGGAGAAGACGATTCTCGACTTCCTCGACGGGGAATACGACGTGCTGGTCAGCACCAGCATTATCGAGACCGGCGTCGACATTCCGAACGTCAACACGCTGATCGTGCACGATGCCGACAAAATGGGCTTGTCGCAGCTGTACCAGCTGCGGGGCCGGGTTGGCCGGTCCAACCGGATCGCCTATGCTTACTTCACCTATCAGAAGGACAAATCGTTGACCGAAGTGGCCGAAAAGCGCCTGCAGTCGATCAAGGAGTTTACCGAGCTCGGCTCCGGCTTCAAAATTGCCATGCGCGACCTGGCCATCCGCGGCGCGGGCAATTTGCTGGGGGCGGAGCAGCACGGCTTCATCGCCTCCGTCGGCTTTGACCTGTATTCGCAGATGCTGGCCGAAGAAATCCAGAAACGCAAAGTGACCATGCTCGGAGAAGCCGAACCTGCGGAAACGCATTGGAATACGACGATCGATCTCGGCATCGACGCTTATCTGCCCTCGGATTATATTTACGATAGCATGCAAAAAATTGAAATTTACAAGAAAACGGCTTCCGCAACCTCGTTTGAGGACGTGGCGGAGCTGGAGGACGAGCTGCTTGACCGTTTCGGGGAATTGCCGGAAGCGGTGCAGAACCTGCTGTCCGTAGCCAGGGTGAAGTTGTACGGCAAGAAGTACGGCATCGAATCGATCGCATTGCGTGGAGAAGAAGTTACCGTCAAGTTCTACGAAGGCCGGGAACAGTCGATCGTGCCCGGCAGGCTCGCGGAAATTGGAAATCTCTTCGGAAGACGTGTACAATTTATTCAAGGGTCCGTGATGCTGATCCGGATCAATATCAAAGGAATGGACGACAAAGCGTTGATGGGCTTGTTGGAGCAATTTCTGAATGCCCTGAAGGATGCGTTCAAAGCGAAAGGGGAACTACAAGATGTTTCAAAGTAAAAGGCGTTCCTGGCAAACGCTGCTGATTGCCCTTGTGGCGGTGCTTGCCTTTACCATCATGGCGGGATGCGGGAAGAAGGATGTTGTCGCCACTTACGAGGGCGGGGAGATCACGGCGAAGGAATTTGATTTGGACCAGCGCATCTTGCTGGCGGTTTCGCCGCAGGCGGCACAACTGCTGCAGATGGACGAATTCCGCGAGTATCTGCTCAAACAGGAAATTGCGTACAAGTATTTGGCGGCGAAAGCCGATGACAAGACGGCGGAAGCCGGGAAGAAAAAGGCGGAGCAGCAGCTCGAAATGATGAAGGCCTCCTACGGCGGCGCCGATGCGTTCAAAAAAATGCTGGACGCCCAGAAAGTGTCCGAGGCGGAAGTCAAAGATTATTTCAACCGCCTTTACATCGCTATGGAAAACGAGGAGAACAAGGTTACGGAAGAAGATATGAAAAAGGAATTCGAAGCGGCGAAGGAAAACTTCACGACGGCTTCGGTCCGCCATATCCTGATCGGGTTTACTGATCCAAACGGCAAGCAACGCTCCGAAGAAGAAACGCTCAAATTAGCCAAAGACGTCAAGGCCAAATTGGACAAGGGCGAGGATTTCGCCACCCTGGCCAAAAAATACTCCGAGGATCCGGGTTCCAAGGACAACGGCGGATTGTATGAAAATGCCAACGTCAGCGGATGGGTTGAGGAGTTTAAGCAGGCTGCCTTGACCCAGCCGATCAACGAAATCGGCGATCCGGTCAAAACAAGCTACGGGTACCATATTATCCGCGTCGAATCGCGTAACGAGAAAAAATACGAGGATTTGACGCAGGATGAAAAAGACCAGCTAAAAATGTCCGTTGCATCCCAAAAAGTGGACGAGTTCATGGCTGGGGATCTCGAGAAGAAGATCATCAAGAAAATTAATCTTCCGAAAACGGAAACCCCGAAGAACAACAGCGGCAACGCGGCGAATAACGGCGCAGGCGCCGGAAGCGGGGCCGGTACCGGTACGAATGCAGGCGCAGGTACGGGCACAAACGCGGGAACCGATGGAGCCGGAAACGCCGGGGCGTCGGGGAACAGCGGCGGCGGGGCCGCCAACAATTCCGGCGCGGGAACCGGCAGCGGCAATGCCGGAAAATAAACGACGATGGCTTGAGGAGGGCAGCTGCTGAGCGGTCGCTGACTTAGCGGTAAAAAAGGGCCTTATTTTCGTCAAAAAGAGGGACATACCAGAAATAAAGGTTTTTTTTACCGCTATTATAGAGGGATGAGGAAAAAAGATGCTTTTTTTCAAGCTGGCTCCCCAAATAAGGGAAAAAAGTTCCGCTATTTAACCCAGAATGGATAAAATCTCAAAATAGCGACATAAATTACCGCTGTTTCCGCTAACAGAAGGTTGCCTCCTTATCCCCCCTTCCCACGCAGCGCATCAAACTAACCGCCGGAGTGAATTTCTCCGACGGTTTTTCTTAACCAGACATTTACGGGGAGGGGGGGCTATTTTTAAAAATGATGGTTCAATATGATGAATAAGGTGCACTTTAGGGATGAATACTAAGGACAGAATCACAGGTACACCAAATCCCTACCCGCCTCAGGCATCGGTCAGCGGCATTTCGCAAGCTTGGATCGCACTTTTGTCTGCGTCCGGCAGATTTTTGCATAAGAGATCGTATATAGAACTGGTTTTTGTTTAGGCTATATCCGAGAAGCAGTAGTTCAAAACTTCTAAGAAAGCGGGGCAACATGTGACATGAAAGCTACTGGTATTGTACGCCGTATTGATGATTTGGGCCGCGTCGTCATCCCTAAGGAAATTCGCCGGACTTTGCGGATTCGTGAAGGAGATCCGCTGGAGATTTTTGTGGACCGCGATGGAGAAGTCATTTTGAAAAAATATTCGCCGATCGGCGAATTGGGCGATTTTGCCAAGGAGTATGCCGAGTCGTTGTACGAAAGCACGGGACATGTTACGCTGATCTCTGACCGGGATACGCTGATTGCGGTGGCGGGGGCGTCGAAAAAGGAATATTTGGACAAGCCGATCAGTACGCTGCTGGAAAACAGCATGGATGGGCGCAAAATCCTAATGGAAACGGAAGCGGGCGAATTCGAAATTACGAAGGACCATCCGGAGAACATTTCGTCTTTCGTCATTGCGCCGATTATTGCCGGAGGCGATCCGATCGGGACCGTCGTTTTGCTAACGAAAGACAGTTCCGTGAAGATGTCGGAGTTGGAGTCGAAAATGGCGGAAACGGCCGCAGGCTTTCTGGCCAAGCAAATGGAGCAGTAAACGAGACTCCTTTCACCTGTGTCATTCTCAAGCTTACACACCCCCGATTTACGCGGCGGCCGGCCGTTCGGAGCGGATGTGTAAGTTTTTTGCGTTAAACCGCCGAAAATTGGCCGCAACCCATGGTTTCGTCATATAATGGAACCTGCAAGCTTTGGCATGTCCATTATCTAAAGGTGCAAAGAAAGGGAAACCATGAAAGAACCTGGCGTTACCCTGGCTTCCAAGCTCCTGAAGGGAGCGGCGATCCTAAGTTTGGCGGCGATTTTGACCAAGCTGCTGGGCACTCTGCAGAAAATACCGCTGCAGAATATCGGAGGCGACGGGGTTTTTGGCATTTACAATACGGTGTATCCTTTTTATACGCTGCTCATTACGCTGACCACATCGGGTTTTCAAGCCGCCGTGTCTAAATTTGTGGCGGAGCGCCATGCCGTAGGCAACGTACCGGAACAACGCGAGGTTCTGCGGCTGGCGGCGGCCATGATGATGGTGTTCGGCGCGGCGGGCGCAATCCTGCTGTACTTTGGAGCTCCGCTGCTGGCGCGTTTGATCGGCAGCAGCCTGATCGTCCCGGCCTTGCAGGCGGCCGCGCCGGCGCTGCTGTTTTACCCGGTCAGCGCCGCGCTGCGGGGGTATTATCAAGGCCTGCAAAATATGCTGCCGACAGCCGTATCGCAGGTCACCGAACAAGCGGTGCGGGTCACCGTCATGATCGTGCTGCTGCTCTATTTGAGCCGGATGTCGGCGGGCGACCCCGCGCTGGGCGGCGGCGCGCTGGCCGGCTCATCCGCGGGAGCGGCCGCCAGCCTGCTGATCATGCTGCTGTATTGGCGGTTTGCGAAAAGGGGACCCTTGGAATCGTCGCCCGAAGAACCTGCACGGCAACGTAATTTTCCGCCGTCAAAGGGGAGACGGGAGCTTTTTCCGGCGCTCTTGAAATACGCGATTCCGATCAGCCTGGCCGCTTTGGCGGTCCCGTTGATCAGCCTGGTGGACACGTTCTCGCTGCCGCGCCTGCTGAATGTCCATGGGGACGAGATACGCGTTATGGGGCAGGTAGGGATATACAACCGGGGCATCCCGCTCGTTCAGCTCGTGACCATGCTGGCCACTTCTTTGTCGGTGCTGTTTATCCCGGCGATGGCCGAACTGCGGATGAAATCCGACACCGCCGCCATACGCAGGCAAACGCAAACCGCGCTCCGCTGGTTTTGGCTGATCGGGCTGGCGGCGTCCCTGGGGCTGGCGCTGCTCGCGGAGCCGATCAATGTGATGCTCTATGAGGACGCGGCCGGCAGCGCCACGTTTGCCTGGATCGCCTGGACGGCCGCACCCGGCGCGCTGATGGTCGTGACCAGCGCGCTGCTGCAGGGCCTCGGCGCCCAGCGCGCTCCGGCGCTGCACCTGCTCGCGGCGGCGCTGCTCAAGGCGGCGCTGAACGCGCTGCTGGTGCCGCGGCTCGGCATCACCGGCGCGGCCATCGCCGGCATCGCCGCCTATGGCGCGGCCGCCGCGCTGAACGCTGCGCTGCTGCTGCGCCGCGCGGGGCTGCGTCCGCGCCTGCGGGACGCGCTGCTGCGCCCGGCGGCGGCCCTCCTGGCGATGGCCGCCGCCGTGACGGCGCTGCGCCTCGCCGTCGCCGAGCTGCTGCCGCCCGGCCGTACGGCGGCCGCGGCGGAGAGCCTGCTCGGCGTGCTGCTCGGCGCAGCCGTGTTTGCCGCCGCGGTGCTGCGCGCGCGGCTGCTCAGCGCGGCAGAGCTTAGCGCCCTGCCGCGGATCGGCCCGAAGCTGCTGGCGCGGCTTCGGAAGCTGCGTCTGCTGCCGTAGCACGTTCGGCGCAGACGCTCGCTGCCGCGGCTTCGGAAGCTGTGTTTGCCGTAGCACAGGCCGGCATATACGCTCGCCGCCGCGGCGGTGCCGCCCGCCAGAGGCCTAACCGAGGCCTAACCGCGATCATTGCCTCAGGCCATGGTGGCAGCCGTCCAGACCACTGAAGCACGAGCTCCCTGGCCCCCAGGCTTTAACGGACACCAGAGCTCCTAAGCGCCCAATTTTCCGCCTGATTCCGCTCTAACGGACAGGTGAGACGTTAATTAGTCCAAATGGCTGCCAAAACAGCTAATTTTCCCACTAACGTTGCATTAAATCCGGCAAGATACATTTTCTCGCCACCACGTTCTAACGGTTGCCACAGCCGCTATTTGCTCCAATAACGCCGTTTTCATATTCTAACGGTTGCCATAGCGCTTATTTAGCTAAAACCCGGCGATTTGGGCTCAGATTTGAGCAGATAACCGCGCTCACAACCGTTAAAATTTAGAAAGGGTCTTTTTTGGCAAAATAGCGACTAATACAACCGTTAGATTTCTGGCGTGATCCCAAATGGAATAGCGGGCAAGGTGTACCGGAGATTTTGTGCAGGCGTTATGCAACGCCAGCGGAATTTTCCGGCAATAGCGTCTCTTGTGTCCGTTAGCTGGGGAATGATGCGAAAATTGCTTCTAGAGGCAATTCAAAAAAGTCATCTTTTGACCATTAAGCGGGTCACGAAGCAGGTTACGAAGCAAATTCGACGTGGAGTCTTGAATTCAGCCGGGTGGGGCGGATGCTTCCGAAGCATGTTTCCTACGGAAACATTTCAGTTGCTCACATACCTTCCAAGAGCCTATCCTTCTGGAGCCGTTTTCTCCAAAAGCGATTAGCTCCGCTACTTCGTCCCTAACTTCATCCGACCTAAAGCGTTATGAAGAAACGCACATCGTAAGCATAAGCTTCGGTGCTGAAAACTTGACTTTTTGAACACGTATTTTTAGCGTCTTCTCAGTCCGTTAGAGTGCAGCGTTGTCCGCATCGCGGTTTGGCTTGCCCTGCCCGATTTCATATTTTGCTCCGGCAGTGGTATATTAGGTACATGCAGAAACGGACTGAAGCAGAGGGAGGAAGAGAGCATGAGCGCTCGCATTACGGTCGTCGGGCTCGGGTCGGGCGATCCCGACAAGCTGACCTTGGGAAGCCTGAAAAGCCTTCAGGGGGCGGGGGAGCGGTACGTGCGGACGAAAGACCATCCGGTCGTGGCCTGGCTGGAGGAGACGGGGGTCTCGTTCGTTTCGTTCGACGACGTGTACGAAGCGAAGGAGGATTTTCCTTCCGTCTATGAGGAAATTGCCGCACGGCTGCTTAAGCGGGCCGAATACGGCCCGGCAGGCATGGAAATCGTTTATGCCGTGCCCGGCCATCCGATGGTTGCCGAGGCGACGGTCAAGCTGCTGCGGGAGCACTGCCCGCAATCCGGAATCGAGCTGGAGATTGTTGGAGGCGAGAGTTTCCTGGATGAAGCGTTTGTCCGCCTCGGGTTCGACCCGATCGAGGGGTTTGCGCTGCTTGACGCAACCGCCGTTAATGGGGAACGGATCGACCCCCGCCGGCATACGCTGATCGGCCAGGTGTACGACCAGCTTACCGCGTCGGAGGTGAAGCTCGGGCTGATGGAGGTATTCCCCGACGATTATCCCGTCGTTGTCGGACATGCCCTCGGCGTCGCCGGGCAGGAGCAGATCCGGCGTATCCCGCTGTATGAGCTGGACCGCATCGATGGGTACGGCAATCTGTCGCTCGTCTACGTGCCGGCCAGTGAAGACGAGGCCTTGCGCATCCGCAGCTTCGAGCGCCTGCACGAAATCGTGACGATTCTGCGCAGCCCCGGCGGATGCCCGTGGGACCGCGAGCAAACGCATCAGTCGATCCGCAAAAATCTCATCGAAGAAACGTACGAGGTGCTCGAAACGATCGATGACGACGATCCCGACCATATGCGCGAGGAACTGGGCGATCTGCTGCTGCAAATCATGCTCCATTCCCAAATGGAAGAAGAGCTCGGCACCTTTACGGTATACGACGTCATCCGCGAACTGAACGAAAAGCTGCTCTACCGCCATCCTCACGTATTCGGCAATTTGAGCGCGGAGGACGCCGAAGCGGCGCTGAACAACTGGGAAGCGATGAAAGCCGAAGAAAAACGGCGCAAAGGCATCAAGCCCGAGCAGCAATCGGCCCTTAGCGGGGTGCCGCGCGATTTGCCGGCTTTGATGAAGGCTTACAAGCTGCAAAAAAAAGCAGCCAAAGCGGGCTTCGATTGGGAGCAAATCGACGGGGTATGGGACAAGCTGGAGGAAGAGATCGCCGAACTCAAGCAAGCGGTGCAGGACAAGCTTGATCCGGAAGCGCAGGAGCTTGAGCTGGGGGACGTGCTGTTCTCGGTCGTTAACGCGGCCCGCTATATCGGCGCCGATCCCGAGCAGGCCCTGTCGCGGACGATCGCCAAATTCACCCGGCGGTTTCATTTTGTGGAGGAACGGCTGAGAGCCCAGGGGAAAACGCCGGGCGATAGCTCCTTGTCGGAAATGGATGTACTATGGGAGGAAGCTAAGTCGAAAGAACGGGAATAATGGGATAAAAGGCCTAAAATTCGGTTTTTTCGCGAAAAAATTAAAAAAAAGTTACGGTCCGGGCAGGATTTTAAACGTAAAGCAAGAATACTGTTACAAAGATATCGTAATGGCTTTAAATCAGGCTTTTTGCCTGTAGTGCCAAGGTATCACCTATCTTTTTATTTATTGGGAGGCATTATTAATGAACAAAACAGATCTGATCAACAACATTTCCAGCAAAAGCGGTTTGACGAAAAAAGACGTTGAAGCCGTATTGAACGGTTTTCTCGGCGAAATCACGGATGCTCTTGCTGGCGGAGACAAAGTACAATTGATCGGCTTCGGCACGTTCGAAACCCGCAAACGTTCCGGCCGTACCGGCCGCAACCCGCAAACGGGCAAAACGATTGAAATTCCGGCATCCAATGTTCCGGCATTCAAAGCGGGCAACAAACTTAAAGAAGCTGTAAAATAATGCGTCTTGATAAATTCCTGAAGGTATCACGGTTAATTAAGCGGCGCACGGTTGCAAAAGATGTCTCCGAGCAAGGCAGAGTTCTCATCAACGGACGCGAATCCAAGCCGAGCAGTACGGTGAAGGTGGGCGACGAAATCACGGTACAGTTCGGCCAAAAGCTGGTGACCGTCCGCGTTGAGCGCCTGGCAGAAACGACCCGCAAGGATGAAGCTGCGACCTTGTATACCTTGATTAAGGAAGAGCCGATCGCGAAGGGTAACGGTCTGGATTGGACCTGATTCGCGGCAGGCCACGAGCATGTCCCGTTTAGGCGGGGCATGTTTTTTTTGCATTCTTGCTACCGTTTTTGTCGAGCTCAGGGGGGAATAGCGGTAAAAGGATTACCCGGAAAAACTACCCGGAAATCTAACGGTTGTAACAGCGGCTATTTTTCGAAAAAGGTCCTATTCTAAATTTTAACGGTTGTGAGCGCCGTTATTTGCCTGAATCTAAGCAAACTAAGCCGGATTTCAGTGAAATAAGCGCCATGGCAACCGTTACAATTTGAAATCAACGTTCCTGGAACAAATAGCGCTAGTGGCAACCGTTAGAATATTGGTGTGGCTAGAAAATGTATCTTGTCAGATCAGAATTGATGCAGCGCTAATGGTGGGGGAAGGAAAATCCCGGAATACACCCAAAATTATTGCTACTTCGGCAGCGGAGGGGTACGCCTAATGTCCATCCCTTCCCGCACACCACGCGCTAACACGTGCCTAAAGTATAGGTTCGCGCCTACAAAACCGCCGACTCCTCCCAAGCCATCATGACGGAGGGGAACAGCTCGATCGCGCGCGGGAACACGCCGTGGATGTACGCGATCAGTACACCGTAGTTGACGATCGGCACGCCGGCGGCTTTAGCCTCGTCGAGGCGATGCAGCATATCGCGGCGGTTCAGCATGCAGGCGCCGCAGTGAACGATCAGCGCATAGCGGGTCAGGTCCGGCGGGTAACTGTGGCCGGAGAATTGCTCGATATGCAGCTGTTTCCCCGTCATCTGGCGCAGCCAGCGCGGGATTTTGACGGAGCCGATGTCGTCGGACTGCCGATGGTGGGTGCAGGCTTCCGCGATCAGCACGTGATCGCCGTCGCGCAGGTTTTCGATGGCCCGGGCGCCTTTGACCAGCTCGCCCAGATCGCCTTTGTGGCGAGCGAACAAAATGGAAAACGAGGTCAGCGGCACTTCTTTCGGAGTATCGGCGGCCACTTTGAGAAAAACCTGCGAGTCGGTAATGACCATCCGCGGGTTCCCCTTCAATCGCTCCAACGTTGCCCGCAGCTCATGTTCCTTGGTGACGACGGCGCTGGCGTCGCTCTCCAAAATATCGCGGATCGTCTGCTGCTGCGGCAAAATCAGCCGGCCTTTGGGGGCGGCCTTGTCGATCGGCACGACCAGCACAACGACATCGCCGGGGGAGAGCAGATCGCCGACGATCCGGAAACGGTCGTCATCGTGGGGGAGCGCGCCCGTGATCGCTTTTGTAAGCTCGGCCACGCCCGTCCCCGCCGCGGCGCTGAACGGCAGGCAATCCAATCCTAGCCGCGCCTTCACCCGAGCCCGCGCCGTATCGACCTCATCGATGGTGTCGATTTTATTGAGCACCCCGACCACGGGGATGTTTTTCTCCTTTAACTCGGCGAGCAGGCCCGGATAAAAGGCATCGGCTCCCGTAAGCAAGGCCTCCGCCGCGTCGATCACCAGCAAAGCGAGATCGGTGCGCTCCATCAGTTCCCGCGTTTTCTGCCGGCGCAGTCCGCCGAGCAGACCCTCGTCATCAAGCCCGGCGGTATCGATCAATACGACCGGTCCCAGCGGGAGCAGTTCCATCGCTTTATACACCGGATCGGTCGTCGTTCCCCGAACCGGGGACACCACGGAAATATCCTGCCCGGTCAAGGCGTTAACCAAGCTGGATTTCCCGGCATTCGTCCGTCCCAACACCGTAATATGCGTCCGCTCTCCGCGCGGCGTAGCGTTTAAGCTCATCTCGTGTTCCTCCCTGATTTGCCGGGAATGCCCGGCTTGGTTACTTCAAGCGGGTTCAGGATCCGGGCCGCCTGTTCGGCGGTCAGCAGCCCGCGCTCCAGGGCGGCCTGCTCCACGGTTTGGCCTTCCCGGGCGGCCGCACCCGCGATTTCGGCGGCAAGCTCGTACCCCAAATGGGGGACAAGCGCCGTCGCCAACACGGTGGAGCGCTGCAAATGCGCGCGGCACACCGCCTCGTTCACGGCGATCCCGCGCACGCAGCGCCGCTCGAACAGCTCCACGGCCCGCTGCAGAATCTCCAGCGAGTCCAGCAGGGAATCGGCGATCAGCGGGCCAAACGCGTTGAGTTCGAGCTGGCCCCCGGCGGCGGCCATGGTGATCGCCGCATCGTTCGCGATGACGCGCATGGCGGTCAGCCCGGCCATCTCGGCCATGACCGGGTTGACCTTGCCCGGCATAATCGAGGAGCCGGCCTGCACGGCAGGCAGCGTGTATTCGCCGATGCCGCCGGCCGGTCCGGACGCCAAGAGGCGCAAATCGCCGGCGATTTTGAGCAGGGTGACGGCCGCCGCCTTCAGCAGGCCGGACACCTCGACGAAGATGTCCCAATTTTGCGTCGGATCCATCGGATATTCGCTTTGGGCGAGACCCAGCCCCGTCAAATCCCGCAGCATCTCTACCACCTGGCAGCTGTATGCCCGCGGGGCCCCAAGCCCCGTCCCGATGGCGGTGCCGCCGAGCGGAATTTCGCGCAGCCGCTCCTCCGCTTTGTATAACCGCCACCGGTCGCGCGCAGCCGCTTTGGCATAGGCGCCGAACCCTTGCCCGGCCATCATCGGCAGGGCGTCCATCAGCTGCGTGCGGCCCAGCTTCAGCGTGTCCGCGAATTCCTGCTCCTTCTCCTGCAGCGCTTCCTGCAAAGATGCGTAAGCTTCGCTGAGCGGGCGCAGCAGCCGGATCGCGGCGATGCGCAGCGCGGTCGGGTACACATCGTTGGTCGACTGGCAGCAGTTGACGTGATTCAGCGGATGAACCAGCCCGTAGTCGCCTTTTTGCCCGCCAAGCCGTTCGATGGCCAGGTTGGCCACGACCTCGTTGACATTCATGTTGGTGGAGGTGCCCGCCCCGCCCTGCAGCGCGTCAACCGTAAACTGGTCCTGCAGCTCGCCTGCGTTGATTTCGTCGCACGCCCAAAGAATCGCTTCCGCCACTTCCGCCGGAATCAGTCCCAGCTTGCCGTTCACGGCGGCCGCCGCTTTTTTCACCAGCACGAGCGCCGCGATCAGGCGGCGGTTGACCGGCCTTCCGCTAACCGGAAAATTGTCCATGGCCCGCGCCGTATGAATCCCGTAATAAACGTCGGCGGGAATTGTCATTTTGCCTAGGGAATCGGATTCCCGGCGGTTTTTTTCGCCATGTCCGGCCCCGTTTTTGCTACCTTGCTCCATCAGGATTCGCCTCCAAAAGCCGCTTGCGTTTCTTCCGTAATTATCGTAAAAAAACACGCTGCCAAATCCTGTAAAGAAAGTCACTTAACCAGAATGAAAATCACGCGAAGTCTTGCAAGTTATCCGGTTCTAAAGCCGACAATTCGTCCATAAGCTATTGGTAAGAAGGAGGGGTACATGCCATGGTCGAACAATTGAAAGGAAAACACCAGGAGCTGCATTTAATGAATCGCAAGCTGCTGGAAATTTCGGGAGTCCTCAATGTGGAGAGCTTCGACAATGAGGAGTTTCTGCTTCAGACCGAATTAGGGCATTTGGCAATCCGCGGACAAAATTTACATATTAAAAACCTGAACCTCGAGCAAGGGCTTGTCAGCATTGAAGGCCTGGTTAACACCTTGTCGTATTTGGAGCAGGGTTCACATCCGTCCGGTAAGGGATTGCTCGGCAAACTGTTCCGATGAATCTGGAAACGCAGTGGATGACCCTTCTATGGATGTTCGCCTCCGGGGGGATTATGGGGATCGTCTTTGACAGCTATCGCGTCGTCTCGGGACAATTCCGTTTTCCCCGCTGGAGTGTCCATGCCCTTGACCTGGTATATTGGGCGGCAGCCGCCTTGTTTGTATTTCGCGTGTTATACCATAGCAATCATGGGGAACTAAGGTTCTATGTTTTTCTCGGGTTGTTTCTAGGTATTTGGATTTATTTTTTGCTTCTTAGTGTTCTAACGGAACGATTTGTGTTAATGTTAATATGGATAACTAACCAAATTTACCGGTTTATCGTAAGGATTATCCAGCTTTTCATCATTGCTCCGTTCCGCTGGTTGTTCAAAGGAGCCAAGCTTCTGCTCGGTTTTGTCTGGATCGTGCTGCTGTTTCTCGGGCGGATCACGCTGCTGCCGCTATGGAAGCTAATTTCGTGGGTCTTTAGGCCTATATGGAAGCGGCTGCGGATTCCGGAAGGGCTAAGCAAATTTAAGAGTTGGCTGGATATCTGGAAGAATCGTATTGTGCGTTTGTTACGCTGGTTCATCAAAGAGTGATGCTTTAAGGAGGTGTCCCTGATGCGTGCGGTTACGACAAATCCAAAGATGTCAAAAAATCCTCGGAATTCTCAAAAGCCCGGAAGCGTCGGGGCGCGTCGGCGGCTCCGGTTATGGCTCGGTTTTATGATCGTATTCCTTGGCTGGGCGGCGTATACGTATATTTCCCAATCCGAAGAGATCGGCGAGAAGTCGCAGCAGCTTGCCAAGACGCAGGCCTCCGGGAAGCAGACCGAAGAAAGCTTGAACCAGCTTAAATATGAAGTGAACCGTCTGCAAGATCCCGAATATATCGGACAAATTGCCATGAAGAAATACGGGCTGTATAAGCCCGGGGAAATTCCGGTCCGGGTATCGGAATCCGAAGCCGGAAATGACTGATCCCATGCGGGATATACGTCTGTTGACCTTGTTTCAGTCATTCGGTATAATCAAATCACCGCAGTCATGAATTTCGAGGCCTGGCTGTATATTTTTAAGGGAGGATCATTTTATTTTATGGCAATTGAAGTGGGCACCAAGTTAGAGGGAAAAGTGACAGGCATCACGCATTTCGGAGCATTTGTGGATCTGTCAGGAGGTGTCACGGGTCTCGTTCACATCTCGGAGATCGCCGACAATTACGTTAAAGACGTTAACGATCATCTGAAGATTGGCGACACGGTTACCGTGAAGGTAATCAATGTCGATAAGGACGGTAAGATCGGACTTTCCATCAAACAGGCTGTTGACAAACCGGTAGAGGCTAGACCGCCTCGCGCACCGAGAACAGATCGGCCAAGCGGAAGAGACGGAGACCGTCCGGGCGGCGGATTCAACCGGGACCGTGGAGGACGCTCTTTCAAGCCCCCAGCCAACAAATCTTCCTTCGAAGACAAAGTATCTCGTTTCCTTAAGGACAGCGAGGAGCGGATTTCTTCGCTCAAGAAGAACACGGAAGGCAAACGCGGCGGACGCGGTGCCAAACGAATGTAATCCCTAAAGTGACCGAAAACTTCAAACCCACCGCAGGTGATAAGCTCGCCTGCGGTTTTTTGTGCGCTTTTTTGCGGTAAAATATGGCAATTCTGTGGCTTTTGCTGGAGTAAAGGATGTTTTGTCGGCTCTTCGCTTTTCCCGACAGGTTCTTACGCAATTTTACGATGATCACGCTCCTATGGCGGCGGGGGCATGGCAAAGTCCATGCGAACATAGGAACGCTTCGGGGCAATCGCCGTCATGGCGGGCCTGCATTCGCGCCGTTTCGTAAACCCCTCTCAATTTGTCGGAAATTTCTTTGGGCGTTCCTCCGGTATCTGACAAACTTTCCGCTCCCGTGCTCCTATAATGGGACATACCTTACAAATTTGGAAAAGGCGGTGCCGGGATGTTGAACAAGTGGAATGTCACTCTGTTTCCAGGATTGAAAAAGGGAAAGGCATGGAATAAAGAGGCGTTGTGGAACGAAATTTTAAACCTGCCGGTTTTGGGGCGGGCCGCGCGTTTTTTTGCGGCGAGCAAATGGAACGGGCTGCTGATCCTGATGAGTTTCCTGCTTGGGCGGGCGACGATATTGGACGAGCTTGCACCGTTTGCGGTAGCTTTTTTTGCCGTCATGGTATTTATGCGGCGGGACATCGCTATGGTTACGGCGGCGGTGATGGTGGCGGGCGCCATGTTTACGCCGGGCGCGCAGGCGCATGCCGCCCAAATTGCGGTGGAGCTGCTGATCTTCTATTTGCTGCAAAAAGGGCTGGAAGCGTTTGAGCGGGCTGACATTTCCTATGCGCCGATCATGGTGTTTACAAGCACGTTTTTCGTTGGACTGTTCGGCGCGGTCATCGGGCCGTCGCTCACATGGTACGCGCTGACGATGACCGTGATGGACGCGCTGCTCAGCTTTGTGCTCACCCTGGTGTTTATCCAGGCGGTCCCCATCTTTACGTACCGTAAAAAACAATATCACCTGCGGGGTGAGGAAATTTTGTGTCTTGTCATCTTGCTCGCCTCGGTCATGACTGGTACGGTCGGCTGGGAAATTTCCGGGTTGTCCGCCGAGCATGTGCTGTCCCGCTACCTGATTCTGCTGTTTGCTTTCGTGGGCGGCGCTCCGCTGGGCGCGTCGGTCGGCGTCATAACCGGGCTGATTTTAAGCTTGGCCGACACGTCGGCGCTTTATCAAATGAGCTTATTGGCCTTTTCCGGCATGCTCGCCGGCATGATGCGGGAAGGGCGAAAATGGGCCGTCGGCTTCGGCATGCTGCTCGGGTCCTCGATTCTTTCCATTTACATCGCCGGGCCTGCGGACGTGATGTCCTCGACTTGGGAGAGCTGCGCTGCGGTGCTGCTGTTCCTTCTGACTCCGAAAAAAACGGTCAATGTGATCGCCAAATATGTTCCCGGCACGCAAGAGCATGTGAAAACGCAGCATGAATATGCCAAGCGGGTGCGCGACATTACGGCCGAGCGAGTGGCGCAGTTCTCCCAAGTCTTTAAGCAGCTTTCCCGGAGCTTTGGCCAAGTTTCCAGTTCGGGCGAAATCGTAAGGCGCGGCGAGGAAATCGACCATTTCATGAACGCCGTGACGGAAGGGGCCTGCGCCACCTGTTTCCGCCGCGGTACGTGCTGGGACGGCAAATTTTATCAGACTTATAAATTGATGACGGAGATGATGACGGCGATCGAAGAGAAGCCGGACATTTCTCCGGACGAGCTGCCTCCGAAGTGGGGCAAGCTGTGCGTCAAAACCGACCAGGTGCTGGACGTGATGAAGCGGGAATATGAACTCTACCAACATGATATGCACTGGAAACAGCAAATATACGACAGCCGGCAGCTGGTGGCCGAGCAATTGTCCGGGGTGTCCCAGGTAATGGAGGATCTGGCCCGGGAAATCAAGCGCGAAGGACAAGCCATGTACCGGCAAGAGGAACAAATCCGCGAGGCTTTGGAAAAAATGGGCTTGTCGATCCACAACATCGATATCGTCAATTTGGATCACGGCAATGTGGAAATTGAAATCGTCCATGCTTACACGCGCGGGTTTGATGAATGCCGGAAAATCATCGCCCCGCTGCTGTCGGATATTTTGGGTGAGCATATCGCGGTGATGAACGAGACGATGCACGGAGGAAAAGAAGGCCTTGCGACCGTTACGTTCGGGTCGGCCAAAGCGTTTGAAATTACGACCGGGGTCGCCGGCACCGCCAAAGGGGGCGATTTGCTGTCCGGCGACAGCTTCAGCGCCAAGGAGCTGGGCAACGGCACTTACGCGGTGGCCATCAGCGACGGCATGGGCAACGGGGAGCGGGCGCGCTTGGAAAGCAGCACGGCGCTCAGCATTCTCGAGCAGCTGCTGCAGTCGGGCATGGAGGAGACGCTGGCGATCAAATCGGTCAACTCGGTTCTGATGCTGCGTTCGCCGGATGAGGTGTACGCTACGGTCGACATGGCGCTGATCGATCAATATACGGCGCGCACAACCTTTATGAAGATCGGATCTTCCCCAAGCTTTATCAAACGCGGAAAGGAGGTGATCCCGGTTTCGGCGAGCAACCTGCCGATCGGGATTATCCAGGACATCGAGGTCGATCTGGTGACGGTGCAACTGTATCCCGGCGATACGCTGATCATGATGACCGACGGCATTTACGATGCGCCGGGCCCGGCCGTGAACAAAGAGCTGTGGATCAAGCGGCTGATCCAGGAAATCAACGCCGACGATCCGCAGGAGATCGCCGATTGCCTGCTCGAATCGGTCATCCGTTATCAGAAAAACGTCATTCACGATGATATGACCGTCGCCGTGGCCACCGTCGATCACTTGCGGCCGCAGTGGTCAACGCTGCATATCCCCGGGATCAGCCGGCTGGAAAGGCCGCGTACGGTCAGTTAGAAGAGGGCTTGAGGTGAGAACCTCAGGTTCTTTTTTTGCGTGAAAGGTTGTTTTTCTGGTTTGATGTTTTGCCCGAAATTGGGGGGAAGCACGCTATAATGGAGAAAGAAAGGGGCGTGTGGAATTGGATTACCGCGTGGACGTAACATTTGAACCCCGGTACGAGCTATTGAGCAGCCTGCATACGATCATTTGCCGTAAATCGCATAAAAAAATCGACCTTGCCCCGGCCTGGGTCAAGGAAACCTTACAGTGTCTGACGCCCGGGTTCGCCGCCATGCTGAAGGAGATGGAAGTGGACGGCGATTGGAAATTCACTTACCTGCTAACCTGTTTGTGTCCGGCCGGACTGGCGCCGGAAGCCTTCCTCGCTTGGCTGGAGGCCAAGACGCCGGGCGATTTATATGAGCTGACCGCCGGATACACCCAGCAGTTCCCCAAGGATATGGGGCTTTACCGCTCGCGGACGCTCGAGGTGTTGTCCATGTGGAACGAGCAGTATTTCCGCCGGCTGGATCCGGCGGTGCCGGGCGCGCTGCGGGCGGAAGCCGGACGGCGAAAGGAAGAGTTGGCCGCCGCCGAACCGTTGGCGTTTGTCGAGCGGACGACGAACGGGCTGGCGTTCGCGCCGAAGGAGGGGCTGGAGCGGTTGGTGCTGGTGCCGCAGTATCATTTTCAGCCGATGAATGTTATTTATCACTTTGGCAAGGTAACGCTTTGCCATTATGCGGCGCGAATCCACTTCGGCGACGAGACGGATTTTCCGCCGCAAGAATACCGCATGATCCGGGCGCTCGGCGAGCAGAGCCGACTGAAAATCCTGCGTTACTTGAGCGAGGGCCCGCGGACGTTTACCGAAATCGTCCGCCATTTGCAATTATCGAAGGGCATTACGCACGATCACGTGTCCAAGCTGCGCAGCGGCGGCTTCATCCGGGCCCATTTCGAGGGAGAGACGGTCACCGAATACAGCCTGCGTGCGGAGATGTTGGACGTAATGCACCGGAAGCTGGTCGATTATATTAAGCCGCAAGGTTAATCTCGGGTGATCTCGAATGATCTCGTATGATCAAGCTATCCGGAACATTTATTACGCTAACGGTTGTCATCGCGCTTATTTAGGCGAAACCGCCCCATTACTGCCGGGAAAACGGAAAATAGGCTCGCTGGCAACCGTTACATTTGGAATCCGTTCGTCTTTACCCCAATAGCGTCGATCACAACCGTTAGATTTATTCGATGGACCGCCGCTTTCAAAATAGCGGCACTTTATGTACTTATTATCCGGTGCTCAGCATGTTCATCCCCATTAGAGGCATTTTTAGTACTTATTTTCTCAAGAATGGTCCGGAACGCGGGTATTTCCTGGTTACCCTAAGAATATAACGACATAAATTGCCTCTATTTCTCTCAAATGGACGGATATCACCGAAATAGCGACGTTTTTTGTCCTTATGTTTTTCGCAGTCAGGAAGGAGTCTCTTAGGCTGCCTGGGATTAGCAGGTTTTCGCGGCGTGATCCCTAAAAAGGCCTCTAATGTTCCCAAAGAAGAAGGCCCGGCTCTTGCGTGCAGGCTGATTATGGTCAAACATCACCATGATCGGCCTGTTTTTTTTGTTATGCAGTCATAATTCAAAATTCTCCGAATAAAGAAAAATAAACAAGTTCTCTATTTACAGAACAAAATGTCATTCGTATAATGATAAAGGCATATAGTTGAGTTATCTTATCGGAATTTAAGAGTATCATAAGCCACGATCATTTTACAGGCAAATGGGAGGGAGAAGGATGAACAAGATGAAGAGAACAAGATTAACCGTACTGATGATGTTTTTGCTGACCGGCGCCCTGGTATTGTCGGCCTGCACCGGCAATAACGGGGACAGCACCGCTCAGGAAGGCGGTCCGGTGACGGCGGCCGCCGGGAACGGTCAAAGCACAGCCGCAGCCGGGAACGGCCAAAACGCGGCCGCCGCCAATGACGGCGATGCTGCGCCGGCGGTCGCGCTGCAGTTCACTCCGGCCGGCGATCTGTCCAAATTACCGGCAGTGGCCAAGCAGCGAACCGACACGATCATCGTCGGCCTGACCGATCCGAGCGGGGCGTTTACGCCTTATTTTCACCAAAGCGGCTATGACGGCAATGTGTCGTCGCTGTTGTTTACGCCGCTCGTAACAGTGGACGACAAAGGGCTGCCGGCTCCAGGGCTGGCCGAAAGCTGGGACGTTTCCGCAGACCAGCTTACATATACGTTCCATCTGCGCAAGGATTTGAAGTTCAGCGACGGGTCGCCGCTGACGGCGGATGACGTGGCTTTTACCTGGACGCTGCTTCACGATAAAGCTTACGACGGAGACTCGCAAATTCCGGCGCTCCGTATTGAAGGCGGCGAAGCTTACAAAGCAGACAAAGCCGGGAGCATCTCCGGCATCACCGTCATAGATCCGCTGACCGTCTCGGCCAAGCTGGAGCAGCCGAATGCCACGGCGCTGGTGCTCCTGGGCGGCGACGTGCTGTCCAAAGCCTACTACGGCAAGGATTACAAATTCGGCCAGCTCGACTACATCAAGAAGCTGCACGAGAAACCGCTCGGCAACGGACCTTACGTGCTGGAGAAATTTATTCCGGGGCAAGAGGTTCGCTATGCAGCCAACGAACATTATTATGCCGGCAAGCCCAAAACGGAGCGGTTTATCTATAAAACATCCGAGGGCGACACCTGGCAGTATCTGGAGACCGGAGAAGTGGACTACGCTTCCTTCAGCGCTACAACGGAAAACATCGACAAGCTGAAAAGTTTGGGTTTCGTCAACATTTTGCCGTACACGCCAAGCACTTACGGTTACCTCCAGCTTAACCTCGAGCATGAACCGCTGAAGGACAAAAAGGTTCGGCAGGCGCTAACGTACGGACTCGACCGCCAAAGCATCTATGTCGACGCGAACCAGGGCGCCGGGCAAGTCGCCAACATTCCGGCTTCGCCGATTTCCTGGGCTTACACGGAGGAAGGCATCAACGATTACGCTTATAACGCGGACAAAGCCAACAAACTGCTGGATGAAGCGGGCTGGACCAAGGGCCAGGACGGCATTCGCGAAAAGAACGGCAAGAAGCTGACGATCCATTTCCTCGGCTCCAAAAATGCCCAGACTGACATTTTTATCGCGGTTGCCGCGGAGAATTTCGCCGCCATCGGCGTCGACTTTCAGCCGGAGGTGTTCGCCGATTTCAACGCGCTTGTCTCCAAAGTGGAAGGCGGAGACTACGATATCGCCTCCTTCTCCACGCCGATGCTGACGGACCCGTCTGAAGGGGTGGTGCAATTCGTGGACGGGGAAATCAAAGGCTATGATAACCCGAAAGTGAAAGAGCTGTACGACAAGGCGCTGGCCACCAGCGACATCGAACAGCGCAAAACGGTGTACAAAGAGCTGTTCCAACTGCTCAACGACGAACTGCCGATAATTTTCACTTCCTACAAAAAGACCGTGTACGCCTATAATGGCCGTATTCAAAATCTGTCCGTCAGTCCGTTTACCGGCCTGTCCTCCAGTCTGCCGAACTGGACGCTGCAATAAGAGCAATGAACGCATATATCGCCAAACGATTGATTTACATGGCGGCGATCCTGCTCGCCGCCTCGCTGCTGATCTTCTGCTTGTACGCGCTGACGCCCGGCGACTTCATCAGCGGCAACATCAAGCTGTCGCCGGAGCGGAAGGCCGAGCTGCGGGAAATTTACGGCTTGAACAGGCCGGTGCTGGAGCGGTACGCCATATGGATGAAAAACGCCTTCCACGGCGACTTCGGCTACTCGCTGGCCCAACAAAAACCGGTGCTGGCGCTGTTCAACGACTACATTTGGAATTCGTTCCTGCTGGCGGCGGTGTCAACGTTCTTGACCTGGTTCATCGCGGTGGTCGTCGGCGTCGTCTCGGCCTACAAACAGTATTCCTGGTTTGATACCTTGGTGCTGGTGCTGATTTTTGCCGCGATGTCGCTGCCGTCGTTTTTCATCGGTCTGTTTCTGATCAAGATCCTCGCCGTTGACTTCAAATGGCTGCCGCCGGGCGGGATGATTACGACGGGCAGCAATGCCACCGGACTGGTTTATGTCAAGGAAGTGATCCATCATATGACACTGCCGGTGATCGTTATGACCGTTTTGGGCGTCGGTTCGCTGACGCGTTATTTCCGTACCAACATGATCGACGTGATCAAGCAGGATTACATCCGCACGGCCCGCGCCAAAGGACTGAAAGAGAGCAAGGTGCTGTACCGCCACGCCCTGCGCAACGCGCTGCTGCCGGCGATCACGCTGGTCGGCTTCGAACTGCCCGCCCTGTTCGGCGGTTCGCTGATTATCGAGAAGATTTTCAACTGGCCGGGCATCGGGCAGCTGTATATGTCCTCTTTTTCGCTTCGGGATTATCCGCTGCTGATGGGCTTTACGATGCTGATCGCGATTTTGACCGTCCTCGGAACGCTGCTGTCAGATATGCTGTACCGCGCCGCCGATCCGCGCGTCCGATTGCATTAGGGGGTGCCGGTGAAAATGACCTTATTCCAAGAAAAAATATCGCACCCGGGCCAAGCGGCCGTGTCTGCTTCCGCGTTCAAGAAGCCGTCGCTGTGGCGGCAGTCGCTGCGCCGGCTGCTTCGCAATAAACTGGCCGTGTCCGGTTTCATCGTCGTCGCCTTCATGTTTATCGCCTGTTTCTTAGGGCCGCTGTTTTCGCCGTACGCCGACAACAAAATCAACATGGCGCTCATGAACAGGCCGCCGAGCTGGCAGCATTGGCTGGGCACCGACAAGCTGGGCCGGGACGTGCTCGTCCGGGTGCTGCAGGCGGGCCGCATTTCGCTGACCGTCGGGTTGGCCTCGATGGTGGTGTCCGTGTTCCTCGGCACGCTGCTCGGAGCCATCGCCGGGTATTACCGCGGCGTCGTCGACCAAATCATCATGCGGCTGGCCGATCTGCTGCTGACGATCCCCGGCCTGCCGCTGCTGTTCATCTCCGGGGCGCTGCTGTCGGAATGGAAGGTGCCGACCGAATACCGCATGTACATCGTCATGCTGATGCTCAGCCTGGTCAACTGGCCGGGGCTGGCGCGGATGATCCGCGGACAGATGCTCAGCCTGCGGGAGCGGGAGTTCATGCAGGCGGCGGTGGTGCTGGGGCTGCGCGACCGGCGCAAGCTGATCCACCACCTGCTGCCGAATCTCATGCCGCTAATCATCGTCATGGCGACGCTGAACATCGGCGGATCGATTTTAAGCGAATCGGTGCTGAGCTTCTTCGGGCTTGGCGTCATGCCGCCAACGCCCACCTGGGGCAATATGATCGACGCCGCCAACAATATGATCGACTTCCAGCAGCATCCCTGGCTGTGGATTCCGCCGGGGTTGTCGATTTTCGCCACCGTCATCGCCATCAATCTGTTCGGCGACGGCCTGCGCGATGTGCTGGACCCCAAATTGAACAGGTAGGTGAACGACAGATGCCGGCTTTGCTGGAGATAGAGCGTTTGAGCGCGCATTTTACGACGGAAGAAGGAAGGATCAAGGCGGTTAACGAGGTGAGCCTGCGGATATTGCCGGGGGAAACCGTCTGCATCGTCGGCGAGTCCGGCTGCGGCAAAAGCGTGACGGCGATGTCGGTCATGGGGCTGCTGCAAGGTGCCGGCGTCGAAATCGGCGGGAGGATTAAATTCGGGGAGACCGATTTGCTGTCCCTCGATAAGCATCATTTGCGAACGATCCGGGGTCATGAGATCGCAATGATCTTCCAGGAGCCGATGTCTTCGCTCAATCCGGTCCTGACGATCGGGGAGCAGATGATCGAGCCGATGGTCCTGCACTTGAAGCTGCCCAAGAAGGTGGCCCGCCGCCGCGCCGTGGAGCTAATCGAGCAGGTTGGCATATCCCGGCCAGAGCAGATCATGAACAATTATCCGCATGAGCTGAGCGGCGGGATGCTGCAGCGGGTCATGATCGCCATGGCGATCTCCTGCGGGCCGAGGCTGCTTATCGCCGATGAGCCGACGACGGCGCTCGACGTGACGATCCAGGCCCAGATCCTCGACATGCTGCGGCGGATTAAGGAAGAATCGAACATGGCGATCCTGCTGATCACCCACGATTTGGGCGTTGTGGCGGAAATGGCCGACTACGTCGTCGTCATGTACGCCGGAAAAATCGTCGAGGAAGGCGAGGTGACCCGGCTGTTCGCGTCGCCCAAGCATCCGTACACGCAAGGGCTGCTGAAGTCCAAGCCGTTTTTGGGACAGCGCCGGGATGAATTGTTCTCGATCCCGGGGCAGGTGCCCAACCTGCTGGAGCTGACGCCATCGTGTTATTTTCACGACCGCTGCGCCGATTGCATGGATGTTTGCCGGACGAAGGAACCGGCGCTAGGGCGGGTCGGAGACGGGCAGAAAGCCGCTTGCTGGCTGTATGAGGAGGGGGAGCGTCATGGCTGAGCCGCTGCTGGAGGTGCGGCATTTGAAAAAGTATTTTCCGGTGAAAACGGGGCTGCTGCAGCGGACGACCGGACAGATCAAGGCGGTGGACGACATCAGCATCACGATCCGGACCGGGGAAACGTTTGGCCTGGTCGGGGAATCGGGCAGCGGCAAAAGCACGGTCGGCCGCAGCATCGTCCGCCTGACGGAGAAAACGGACGGCGAGATCCTGTTCAAAGGCACCGACCTGTACGCCCTGCCTGACGCCGAACTGCGCCGGCTGCGTCCGAAGCTGCAGATGATTTTCCAGGATCCGTACGGCTCGCTGAATCCGCGTATCCGGGTGGGGGACGCGATCGGAGAGGCGCTGCTTGACCACGGGCTGCTCCCCAAGGCGGAAATCCGCGACCGCGTGCTCGAGGTGCTTGCTTCATGCGGCTTGTCCTCCTATCATATCGACCGCTATCCCCACGAATTCTCGGGCGGGCAGCGCCAGCGGATCGGGATCGCCCGGGCGCTGATCCTGAATCCCGAGCTGATGATCGCCGACGAGCCGGTTTCCGCGCTGGACGTGTCGATCCAGGCGCAGATCATCAATCTGTTCCGCAAACTGCAGGAGACCCGGGGCCTTACGTATCTGTTCATTTCCCACGATTTGAGCGTGGTCGAGCATCTCTGCACACAGGTCGGCGTGATGTACCTAGGCGGCCTGGTCGAAACGGCCTCGCGGGACGAATTGTTCCGCCATCCGCTGCACCCTTACACCAAAGCGCTGCTGTCCGCGGTGCCGCTGCCGATCCCGAGGACAAAGCGGGAGCGGATCATCTTGAAAGGGGATATACCGAGCCCGGCCAATCCGCCTTCCGGCTGCAAATTCCATCCGCGCTGCCCGTTTGCCGCCGCCGAATGCAAGGAGCGGGCGCCGAAATTCCGCGACGCCGGCGGGGGACATTTTGTGGCTTGTCACCTGGTCTGATGAAGGGGAGCTTATTCCTCGATAAAGCTGTTATGTCTAAACCAGAACTTAGGGCCATCCGGCTTTGAGTTTATTTATACATTATAGAGTTTATTAAATCACAAGCGGGGAATATAGGGCCGTGCTCCGGTTAGGGAAGAGAGGAGAAGAGAAATCTGGAGACTAAAGGACCCTTAGAAACCTTATCTGCGGAAAAACGGAGGTTTTGAAAATGTACGACACAGTGGACCTTATTTACACCGGCGTTGCATTAAATCTGACAAGCTGCATTTTCTAGCCACATAAATTTTCTAACGGATGCCACAAGCGCTATTTGTTCCAAAAACGTTGATTTCAAACTCTAACGGTTGCCATGGCGCTTATTCCGCTTAATCCCGCTATTTCTCCTTAGATTCAGGCAAATAACGATGCTTACAACCGTTAGAATTTAGAAAAGGCTTTTTTTCGGCAAATAGCCGCTGCTACAACCGTTAGATTTCGGATAGCTTTCAGGGGAAAGCTTTAGCAAAAGTTAATACAACGCTAGTGCCCTATTTACCTCAAATCGCCCTGGATGAACTGGTTTAGAGCGAAATCTATCTAATCGCTCTGACGTAGAAGTCGGAATCATAAAAAGACGCCGTCCGGCGTTTTTCTTTTTTTGTGAGATGCGGCCATCCCTGTCTCCTCCTTCCGGTTTATACTTCACCCTGTCTGGAAATGCTAGAAAGAGAGACTATCAATCTATATGAGTTGAACTGAACACACGGCTGCCCTGATCCGTACAATTAATAGTTCAACTTATAAAGTATGGAAGGCGGGATAGAATGAAACAGATTATGCTGATTACCGACGGATGTTCCAATGTGGGGGAAAGTCCGGTGATGGCGGCGGCGCTGGCTAAGCAGGAAGGGATCACCGTCAACGTTGTCGGGATTGTCGATTACGGGACGATCGGGGAGCTCGGCAGCGTGGAGATCGCCGAAATCGCCAAGGCCGGCGGGGGCATGAGCCGGATTGTCGGCACGGAAAATTTGGCGCAAACGATGCAGATGATGACGCGAAAAACGGTGGTGCAAACGATCCAGCAGGCGGTCAATAAGGAGATTCGTCAGATTCTTGGCGATCAGACGGTGGGCGATTTGCCGCCGGAGACGCGCTCGCAAGTCGTCGAGGTGATCGACGAGCTCAGCGAGAGCAGCCCGCTGCAGGTCGCTTTGCTGATCGACGCCAGCGCCAGCATGAAGCCGAAGCTGCGCGCGGTGGAAGAGGCGATTCGCGATATGATGCTCAGCCTGGGCGCCAGAAAAGGGGAAAGCCGGCTGGCGGTGTTTCATTTTCCCGGAGCCCACAGCGGGGAAGATGTCGTTCTTGACGTGGATTGGACCGGCGATTTGGGGACGGCGCGGTCGATTTTCCAGCGTCTCGTCATGCGGGGGGCGACGCCAACCGGTCCGGCCATCTTGAAGGTGATGGATTTCATGCGATATGGTACACTGGATGGACATGGAAAGTCTTGGCGCGAGGAGACGGATGGAAGCGATGGCATTCTCGGAGACTACGTCGTTTAAACTGAATCTGCCGCAAGGGACGCGCATCAGCGGCCGTTGGAAGGGCGGCCGTTATGTGGTCCAGCGTTTGCTGGGCAAAGGGGCGAATGGGGTCGTGTACCTGGTGAAGCAGGAGAAAAACGCGAAACTGTACGCCCTTAAGCTTGGTTTTGACACACTGGACATCCAATCGGAAATCAATGTGCTGAAAGCGCTGCAGCGCCAGCGGTGGCGGAGAGGGGCCGCAGAGCGTGATCTCGCTTATCTGGTCGAGGTGGACGACTTCACCTACCGGGGCAGGGAGATTCCGTTCTACGTGATGCGGTATGTGCAGGGGGAACCGCTTAGCGCTTTTCTGGCCCGCCGGGGAGGCCGGTGGCTGGACGTCGCCGGTTACAATTTGCTGCAGCAGCTAAGGCGGCTGCATGGGTCCGGTTGGGTGTTTGGCGATCTGAAACCGGAAAACGTCCTCGTCGCCGCCTACGGCGAGGTGGAACTGATCGATTACGGCGGTGTGACCGCCATCGGCCATAGCGTCAAGCAGTTTACCGAGTGGTATGACCGCGGTTTTTGGGATGCGGGGAGCCGGTCGGCGGATCCCGGATACGACCTGTTTTCATTTGCCGTCGTATGCATCCACCTGCTGGCCGAACGGCCGCTCAAAAAAGCGGCTATCCAGCTGCCGCAAACACGCAGCCGCCAAGATCTGCTGGCTATCATCAACAGTACGCCGCAGCTCGTCCCTTATCGCGGTTGGCTGCAAAAGGCGATCAACGGGGAGTTTGCGGATACACAGGAGGCGTGCCGGCAATGGAAAGAGCTGGTTTCGGCAAATTTCAGCCCCAAGCGAAAGGCGAGGCCGTCCACACCGCGCTGGATTCTGGGCGCGTTTGCCGTGTCGTTGACTTTGCTGGCCTGTGCGCTATATTTAACGCTGCGGTTTTGATGGGAGAAGGGGTTCAAATGAAAGAACGAACGTTGCATCGCCTGGTGGAGTTGGTCCGGCGCACCGGGCGGCAGGAAGAGCTGTGGTCCCGCGGGGACCGGATCGTCGTGGCCGTGTCCGGGGGAGCGGATTCGACGGTTCTTTTACATATAATGAGGAAAATTGCCGCGGACGAGGGGCTGGAGTTGATTTGCGCCCACTTGAACCACGGCCTCCGCGGGGGCGAAGCGGACCGCGATGCGGACTTCGTCCGGGAGCTGGCGCAGCGGCTCGCTATTCCGTTTGAGCTGGGCTATGCCGATGTGCTTTCTTATAAGAAGGAATCGGGTAAAGGCCTGGAACTGGCGGCGCGGGAAAAAAGATACGAGTTCCTGCATCGCGTCGCCGAGCGGTACGGCGCGGCCTCGATTGCTTTGGGCCACCATGCCGACGATCAGGCGGAAACGGTCCTCATGCGTTTGCTGCGGGGGAGCGGTCTTTCGGGGCTGGCGGGGATGCGATTTAAGCGCCGGGAAAAAAATGTGGAACTCATCCGCCCGCTGCTGCGTATATACAAGACGGATTTGCTCCGGGCCTGCGAGGAATCCGGCATCCCATATATGACCGATAGCAGCAACCTGTCTACGGAATACACGCGGAATTCGCTGCGGCTGGATGTGTTGCCTTTTTTGGGGCAATATAATGATCAGTTGGCGGTATCGCTGAACCGGCTGGCCGAGGTGGCCTCGGCGGAGGATGATTTTTTGGCCATGGAGACGTCCAAGGCATATGCCGAAATCGTCCGTGCGGAAAAAGGAGGGGCAACGTTCAAAATTGCGCCTTTTGCCTCTTTACATGTCGCTTTACAACGGAGGTTGATTAAACTAATATTAAATTATCTGCCTTTAAGCACGGAAGAAAGCGATTTTATCAAGATTGAAGCGGTTCGTATCGGGGCGGTTCAGGACCGGCCGACGACATGGAGCTTGGATCTTGGCGGCGGCTGGCAGGCCATGCGCGAGTACGGCACGATCCGTTTTGTCTCCGTTGCTGCGGAAAGTCAGATTCCTCACTATACATATTCAGTGGAGCAATTCCCTGCGGAAGTGACGATTCCGGGCGCGGGCCGGACCTTGCGGATCACGCGGCTGCCGGGCGGTACGGAAGCCGCTTTGGCAAAGGCAGCAAGCAACGATGAAGCCATATTTGATGCGGATAAGCTGGTCTGTCCGCTTACAGTGCGTTCCCGTCTCCCGGGAGACGCGATGAAAGTCATGGGACTAAACGGTAGCAAAAAGGTAAAAGATATTTTCATCGACGAGAAAATACCTCCATCCCTTCGCTCCCGCATCCCGGTGGTGACGGATGCCGACGGCCGGATATTATGGATTCCCGGCGTTCGCCGTTCCGCGCATGCCGCGGTGAGCCGGCACACGTCCGAGGCGCTGCATATGGTTTGGAATTAAATCGGCAAACCGGGCGGCTCCTTAAGGTTTAGCGAAAGACCGGCATTCATAGTATAACGTAGGAGGTTTACTTATTTTGCAGAACGATATTCAGGAAATACTAATTACCCGGGAACAGATCGAAGCCAAAGTCAAGGAGCTGGGAAAACAGCTTAGCGCAGAGTATGAGGGACGAAATCCCCTTGTGATTTGTATACTTAAAGGGGCCTTTATTTTCATGGCGGATCTGGTGAAAGAAATTACCGTGCCGATCGAACTCGATTTTATGGCGGTCTCCAGCTACGGCGCTTCGACCCGTTCTTCCGGTGAAGTGAAAATCATCAAGGATTTGGATAACTCCGTCGAAGGGCGGGATATCCTGATCGTGGAGGATATTATCGACAGCGGGCTGACGCTCAGTTATTTGATCGATGTGCTGGAACGGCGGAAAGTGAAGTCCGTGAAAATCGTCACGCTGTTTGACAAACCCGCGCGGCGCACGGTGAAATTGGAAGCCGATTTATCGGGATTTGTTCTGCCGGACGCTTTTGTTGTCGGATACGGTCTGGACTATGCCGAGAAATACCGCAACCTCCCATACATCGGAGTATTGAAGCCGGAAATTTACACCAGTTGATTTCGTCGTCCCGTTTCGGACGAAAGACCACCTCGCCTGATTTTTGAAATGGCGTGTGCGGCTATGGTAAAATAACTTAAGGTTCTGAGAGGAGGTAGGGGATGAGTCGGTTCATCCGGAATTCTGGTTTTTATTTGATACTTTTCTTAGTCGTGGTGGGCATCGTCCAATTCCTCAACGGCGGACAAGAAGCAACCGTCACCCCTAGTTACACGGAATTGCGCCAGCAGCTTAAAGATAACAACGTTGCTGAAATCACCGGTAAATTCGACGGTTACGCTTATCTGGTAACCGGTAAGTATAGAGATATCGTCGGAAACGAAAAGACGAAGAACTTCTCTCTCTATATTCCTTACGACACAAACGTCTTGAAGGAAATCACGGACTTGAGCGAGCAAAACGGCTTTGAGGTAACTTGGAAGAAGATGCCGGGCGAAAGCATCTGGGTCACCTTCCTGACCTCCATCGTGCCGCTTGCCATCATGTTCATTCTGTTCTTCTTCCTGTTCAACCAGGCGCAGGGCGGCGGCGGCAAAGTGATGAACTTTGGCAAGAGCCGGGCCCGTCTCTATAATGAAGAGAAGAAAAAGGTCACGTTCGAGGACGTGGCGGGGGCGGACGAAGAGAAGCAAGAGCTTGTCGAAGTCGTTGAGTTTTTGAAGGACCCGCGGAAATTTTCCGCCGTGGGCGCGCGGATTCCGAAAGGCGTATTGCTGGTAGGCCCTCCGGGTACCGGTAAAACCTTGTTGGCTCGCGCGGTAGCGGGCGAAGCCGGGGTTCCGTTCTTTAGCATTTCAGGTTCCGATTTCGTGGAAATGTTTGTTGGCGTCGGGGCGTCCCGCGTACGCGACTTGTTCGAGAACGCCAAGAAGAATTCCCCATGCATCATCTTTATCGACGAAATCGATGCGGTGGGCCGTCAGCGCGGCGCCGGTCTCGGCGGCGGGCATGACGAACGCGAGCAAACGTTGAACCAGTTGCTCGTCGAAATGGATGGTTTTGCCGGTAATGAAGGCATTATCATTATCGCGGCGACGAACCGCGCCGATATCCTTGACCCGGCGCTCTTGCGCCCGGGACGGTTTGACCGGCAGATTACCGTTGACCGCCCGGATGTGAAGGGCCGCGAAGCGGTGCTGCGGGTACATGCCAAGACGAAACCGCTGACGAAAGACGTCAAGCTGGATGTTATTGCGAAACGAACGACCGGATTTACCGGGGCCGATTTGGAGAACCTGCTGAACGAAGCGGCGCTCCTGGCGGCTCGGCGCAACCGGAAAGATATTTCCATGACGGAAGTGGACGAAGCGATCGACCGCGTTATCGTCGGTACGGAGAAGCGCAGCCGCGTGATCAGCGAGCGCGAGAAGCGGATCGTTGCTTACCACGAAGCAGGGCACACGATCGTCGGCTACTATTTGGAGCATGCCGACATGGTGCACAAGGTTACGATTGTTCCGCGCGGCCGCGCCGGCGGTTACGTGATTATGCTGCCGAAGGAAGACCGGATGCTCGTCACCAAAAACGAGTTGCTGGATAAAGTCACCGGTTTGCTTGGCGGACGCGTATCCGAGGAAATCTACATCGGCGAAATCGGCACTGGCGCTTACAGCGACTTCCAGCAAGCGACCAGCATCGTGCGCAGCATGATCGTCGAATACGGGATGAGCGAGAAGCTCGGCCCGATGCAGTTCGGTACTTCGCAAGGCCAGGTGTTCCTGGGCCGCGATATCGGGCACGAGCAGAACTACAGCGATCAGATCGCTTACGAAATCGATCAGGAAATGCAGCGTTTCATCAATGAATCGTATGACCGATGCAAAAAGCTGCTGATCGAACATGAACGCGAGGTTCGCCTCGTGGCCGAGACGCTGCTCGAAGTCGAAACGCTGGATTTCGAACAGATCAAGCGTTTGATCGAAACCGGCAGCATTGACGGCGACGGCAGTGCGGAAGGCGGCAGCGGTTCTTCGGAGCCTGGCGAGCCGACCGTCGATAACATCGGCGACGTTCGTGTCCGCATCCAAGGCAAAACCGAGGATCCGGCACCGTCCGGCCCGATCGGGGATATCCCGAACGATGTGCCTAGCGGTACGGCGAACGATCGCACCAACGATCCGGTGGCCGATGCGCCGCAAGGCACTGTCAGCGATACTCCGGGCAAATCGGATCAAGGCGAGGCCGACAAAGGCCCCGACAACAACAACGGCGGCAACACGCCGACCGTGTAAACTTAACATTACAATGCAGCCCCTGGGGAACGGAAGGTTTCCCGGGGGCTTTTTTTAAAAATTAAAATTTTAACGAATCTCCCCTTTAACGGGGAATTTGCCTTGTAAATCGCGGGGATTCGGCGTTATGCTCGGCGCTCTGCCTCATTGACAGCGCCTTTCACCTTGTGTAAATTAGTTGGTAAACACCGTGTGAAATTTGATACGTTCTTGCTGTTTCACGCAGGATTGAGCATAGTAAAACGTCGATAAACCGCGCTATAGTCCAGAGGAAGCGTTAATTACAGGTAATATGGTGCGCGTTGGGGGAGGAAATCGGGTGGAGGCTTTAGCGCTGGAGCGGAAAGCGGAAATGAACCGGGAGCTTAAGGAACGGCTGTTCCAGCTCAAGAAGGAACGAAACGCAATTATACTTGCTCATTATTATCAACGGGACGAAATCCAAGAGGTCGCCGATTTCCGCGGCGATTCCTTTTTGCTGGCCCAAAAGGCGGCTTCAACCGACGCGGAGACGATCGTGTTCTGCGGGGTGCATTTTATGGGCGAAAGCGCGAAGATTTTGGCGCCGGACAAAACGGTGCTGATCCCCGACGAGCGGGCGGGATGCCCGATGGCCGATATGGTGAACGTCGACGGTTTGCGAAAGCTGAAGGCGCAGCACCCGGACGCCAAGGTGGTGACGTACATCAATTCCTCGGCGGAAATCAAGGCGGAGACCGATATCTGCTGTACTTCGTCCAACGCGGTGAAGGTCATCAATTCGATCGATGCCGACGAAATCATCTGGGTGCCGGACAAAAACCTCGGCCACTACGTTCAGCAGCATACCGACAAGAAGCTGATCATCTGGGAAGGTTACTGCAACACGCACGATATGCTGACGGTGAAAGACGTGGTGGAGATGAAGGCCAAATACCCGAACGCTGAGTTTGTCGTCCACCCGGAATGCCGTCCGGAAGTGGTGGCGATGGGCGATTTCGTGGGAAGCACGACGGCGATTTTGGACTACTGCAAAAACTCGTCCGCCAAAGAATTCATCGTGGGCACCGAGGACGGAACCGGGTACCAGTTGCGCAAGGACAGCCCGGACAAAACGTTCCATTTTGCCACCAAGTTTCTCGTTTGTCCGAATATGAAAGTCAATAATCTGAAAAAACTGGTTAAATGTCTGGAAACGATGCAGCCGCAAATTTACGTACCGCCCGTCGTTGCCGACAAAGCGAGGCTTTCTTTAGAGCGCATGCTACAGGTCAAGTAGCATGCGCTACTCTCTTGTTCAAGACAGGTGACGATAGTGATACCACAATATTTGGTTGATTTTGAGCTGGCTAAGCTCCCGGTGGTCGATACGGAGGTGATCGTCATCGGTTCGGGCATCGCCGGACTGTTCACCGCCATCAAGGCAAGTGAAAAATCGCGCGTAATCCTGATTACCAAAAAAGCGCTGCTGGAGAGCAACACGAGATACGCGCAAGGCGGGATTGCGGCGGTTATTTCCGAAGACGATTCTCCTGCCTCCCACCGTGAGGATACGCTGCTGGCCGGTGCGGGGCTGTGCTCCCGGGAAGCGGTAAGCATTTTGGCGAACGAAGGGCCGGACGCCGTCAAAGAGCTGATGGCGCTTGGGACAGCGTTTGATGTCGAGAATGGCCAACTGGCGTTGACAAAAGAAGGGGCGCACAGCCACCGCCGGATTTTGCACGCGGGCGGGGACGCCACCGGTTACGAGGTTGTGCGGGCATTATCGGAGCAAACCGCGGTTCATCCGAACCTCGAAATATGGGATAATCATTACGTGATCGATTTGATTACCGAAAACAACGAATGTCTCGGCGCGCTGGTGCAGCGCCCGGGCGGCGAGAGGATTTTCCTGCGGGGGAACGCCACTATCCTGTGCTCGGGCGGGGCCGGACAGCTTTACCGGTATACGACCAACCCGGAGGTCGCTACGGGGGACGGCGTTGCTATGGCTTACCGCGCGGGAGCGGTCATTCGCGATATGGAATTCATTCAGTTTCACCCGACGGCTCTTTGTTACCCGGGAGCTCCCCGCTTTCTGATCTCCGAAGCGGTGCGGGGAGAAGGGGCGGTGCTGCGGAACATCAAAGGCGAGCGGTTCATGAGCAAATATCACGAGCTGCTGGAGCTGGCCCCGCGGGATATCGTGGCCCGGGCGATCGTCAGCGAAATGGAGGCGGCCGGCGCCAACATCGTCTATCTGGACATTACGCACGAAGATCCGGAAACGGTCAAACGCCGGTTCCCGACGATCTACGAAACCTGCATCGGCTACGGGCTTGACCTGACGGCCGACTGGATTCCGGTTGCGCCTGCTGCGCATTATATGATGGGAGGCGTCCGCACCGGCCATCACGGCGAAACGAGCGTATACCGGCTTTTTGCCTGCGGCGAAGTGTCGTCAACCGGGGTTCACGGCGCAAACCGCCTCGCCAGCAACTCGCTTTCCGAAGCGGTCGTGTTCGGCCGGCGGATTATCGGGCGGATTCGGGAGCTGCCGCCGCTGGACAAAACCGGAGAAGGCATTGCCTATGGGGTGCAGCGTCAGGCTGCCGACGCGCCTTCGATCGCGGAGCGCCGCCTGGAGCTGCAAAAAGTGATGGTCCGCCGCGCGGGACTGCGCCGGACGGCTGCAGGGTTGGCGCAAGGGCTCGCGCAGCTGCAGCGCCAAGAGACGATTTTTACCCAGGCGCTGGATACGCGCGAACAATGGGAATACGCCAATATGCTGACCTGCGCGCTCCTGGTGACGCGCTCGGCGCTGGCCCGCGAGGAAAGCCGGGGCGGCCATTACCGCGAGGATTTTCCGGAGCGCAGCGACGGCAAATGGCGCAAGCATCTTTTGTGGCAGCGGGAAAAAGGAATGTTGGAGGAAGCAAACGATGATGTTTAACGGATATAACGAAGGGTTGATCGATGCGATCCGCGGCTGGCTAAGGGAAGATGTCGGGTCGGGGGACGTGACGACCGCCGTGACGATTCCGCCCGGGCATGAATCCAAAGGGATCATCCATGCCAAACAGGCTGGCGTGATCGCCGGGCTGCCGGTGGCTCGGCTCGTGTTCGAGTTGGTTGATCCGGGCCTTAAATTTACGGCGCATGTCCAAGACGGGCAATTTGTGGCCAAAGGAACCATTTTGGCCGAAGTGGAGGGCGGCACGCACAGCGTTTTGACCGGGGAGCGGCTCGCTTTGAATTTGCTGCAGCGTTTGTCGGGCATCGCGACGCGGACGAAAACGTTCGTCGATGCGCTTGAGGGGCTGCCGGCCCGGCTGGTGGATACGCGGAAAACGACGCCGGGCCACCGGATGCTGGAAAAGTACGCCGTCCGCGTCGGCGGCGGATCGAACCACCGTTTCGGGCTGTACGACGCCGTTATGATCAAGGACAATCACATCAAGGGGGCGGGCGGCATCGCCCAGGCGGTCAGCCGTGCCCGCGCAGCTATTCCGCATACGATGACGATCGAGGTAGAAACGGAAAGTCTGGAGCAGGTGGAAGAAGCGCTGCGGGCCGGAGCGGATATCATCATGCTCGACAATATGCCGCCGGAGCTGATGAAGGAAGCGGTGATGCGGATTAAAGCGCAGGCGCCGCACGTGAAGACGGAAGCTTCGGGCAACGTGTCGCTGGAGACGATCCGCGGCATCGCCGAGAGCGGAGTAGATATCATTTCCGTCGGGCGGTTGACGTATTCTTTTGAGAGCCTGGACATCAGTCTGGACTTGAACGGGAAAAAGGAGGGGTAAGCGAATGTTCCTTGTCGTCGACGTGGGCAATACAAATATCGTACTCGGGATTTATAAGGAACGGGAGCTGCTCCATCATTTCCGGATCGGCACGAACCGGCAGGCGACGGTGGACGAGTACGGTGTGCTGATTTACAACCTGTTTCAAATGTCCCGTATCCAGGTGCAAGACATCGAAGGGGTGATCATTTCTTCGGTGGTGCCGCCTTTAATGCATGTGCTGGAGGCGCTTTGCGAGAAATATTTGCGGCGCAAACCGCTGGTCGTTGGGCCGGGGATCAAATCCGGCCTTAACCTGCGCTACGAAAATCCGCGCGAGGTCGGCGCGGACCGGATCGTCAATGCGGTGGCCGCGATTGAGCAATACGGCGGGCCGCTTGTCGTCGTCGATTTCGGCACGGCCACGACGTTCGACTGCATCGATGCCCAGGGCAACTACCTGGGCGGCGCGATCGTGCCGGGCATCGGCATTGCGACCGAGGCGCTTTACCAGCGGGCTTCCAAGCTGCCGCGCATCGAGCTGGAGAAGCCGAAAAAAGTGATCGGCCGCAACACGGTGAACGCGATGCAGGCGGGGATTATTTTTGGGTACGCCGGTCAGGTGGACGGCATCGTGGAGCGGATCGCGGGCGAAATGGGCGTCAAACCGAAGGTCGTTGCGACCGGCGGGCTGGCCGAATTGATCGCAAGCGAGACGCGCTCGATTGAAGAGGTGAATCCGAGGCTGACCCTGGAGGGGCTGCGGATTATTTACGAGCGAAATCAATAACCCCGTGGTGGGTATACTTAGTCGAAAGGGGGCTTTCGTTAAATGGATCAAAATGAGAAGCAGGACCGGCTAATCCGCGGCATCGCCCTGGACGGCAAAGTCCGTGCGTTTGCCGTGCGGACGACGCGGCTCGTGGAGGAGCTTCGCCGCCGGCACGATACGTATCCGACCGCGACGGCAGCCTTCGGACGAACGCTGACGGCGGGGGCGATGATGGGCGCCATGCTGAAAGGCGAGGAGAAGCTGACCATTCAGGTCAAGGGCGACGGGCCGATCGGACCGATCGTGGTCGATGCCAACGCCAAGGGGGAAGTTCGCGGCTACGTGAAAAACCCGCACGTGCATTTGCCCAGCAACAGCCAGGGCAAGCTTGATGTACGGGGCGTAGTCGGCACGACCGGCTTTATCAACGTAACGAAGGACTTGGGGCTCAAAGAGCCGTATAGAGGGAGCGTTCCGCTGATTTCCGGCGAGCTCGGCGAGGATTTTACATATTATTTTGCCGTATCGGAGCAAACTCCTTCCGCCGTCGGTCTGGGCGTTCTGGTCGACGTCGACAATTCCGTCATTGTGGCGGGAGGTTTTATCATTCAGCTGCTGCCGGGTTTAACCGACCGGGAAATCGATGCGATCGAGCAGGCCGTGGGCCAGCTTCCGCCGGTGACGAAGCTGCTGGATGAAGGGCTGGAGCTGGAGGAGCTGCTGCGCCGGCTCGTGCCCGATTTCAAGGTGCTGGAGGAGATGGATATTGTGTTCTCTTGCAGCTGTTCCCGGGAAAGAGTGGAGAGTACGCTGATCAGCTTGGGAAAAGACGAATTGGCGGGGCTGCGGGACGAGGGGAAGGATGCCGAGGTGGTGTGCGATTTTTGCAACGAGGTGTATCATTTCACCCCGCAGGATCTTGATCATCTAATCGCCCAAACGGAGAAATAACGGTATATCCTCTAATCATACGATGGAATACTTTGCGGACCTGGGCCAAAATGCCCGGGAAAGCAAAGTATTTTTTGTGACTTTCTTGACAACACCGGTCGGGATTGTTAAGATAATAGTAATAAAACCAACTTATTTACTCGGAAATAAATGAAAGCGGATGGATCGGCATATCCTATAGTTTCGGATTGGCTTTCATTCGGCACAGTATGACATTGGGCAATATCATGACATTGGGTGGATCGCATCAGGGCATGATCAGGGTTATTTTTTTATCCAAAAGGGAGGATATTGAATATGGCAAAGATCGTAAACAATGTAACGGAACTGATTGGCGATACACCGCTGGTCCGGTTGAACCGGGTCGTTCCGGAAGACAGCGCGGAGATCTATGTGAAGCTGGAATACCAAAACCCGGGCTCCAGCGTTAAGGACCGGATCGCGCTTAGCATTGTGGAGGAAGCGGAAAAGGCAGGAAAGCTGAAGCCGGGCGGTACGATTATTGAAGCGACGAGCGGCAACACCGGGATCGGACTGGCGATGGTGGCCGCCGCTAAAGGATATAAGGCCGTTATCGTAATGCCGGAAACGATGAGCCTTGAACGCCGCAATCTGCTGCGCGCTTATGGCGCCGAGCTGGTGCTCACGCCGGGGGCCGAAGGGATGAACGGGGCGGTGAAGAAAGCCGAGGAGCTGCTGGCGGCCAATCCGGATTATTTCCTGGCGGATCAATTCAGAAATCAGGCGAATGTGAAAATCCACCGCGAAACGACCGGTCCGGAAATCGTCGAAGCGATCGAATCGCTGGACGGCCGTCTGGACGCGTTCGTAGCCGGGATCGGCACGGGCGGGACGATCAGCGGCGCCGGTGAAGTGCTGAAGAAACGTTTCCCCGATGTAAAAATTTACGCGGTGGAACCGGCGGCATCCCCGATTTTGTCGGGCGGCAAACCGGGCCCTCACAAAATTCAAGGGCTGGGCGCCAACTTCGTTCCGGAAATTTTGAACCGGGAAATTTATGATGAAATCATTCATGTCGAAAATGAGGAAGCGTTCGAGCAAGCGCGCATCGTGGCGAAGGAGGAAGGCATCCTGTCCGGTATTTCTTCCGGCGCAGCGGTATTCGCCGCGCTGAAAGTGGCCAAACAGCTGGGCAAAGGCAAACGCGTCGTCGCCATCGTTCCAAGCAACGGCGAACGTTATCTCAGCACGCCGCTTTACAACTTTGAAGCGTAAAGCTCCGTCTGGAGCGCATAAGGCCCCGCCGCCGTCCTTGAAGGGATGGGGCGGGGTGTTTTTTTGCCAAAAGAAACTCATCCTAAAAATCGGCGGTTGAAGGCCGGCACCACTGGATCAACTATCCGTCGTCTCAACCCACGCTACCGGTAGCCGTCCTTCAAAAATAGCGGAACTTTAAGGTCTTATTATCCGGATATGAGGCTGTTTATCCCCATTAGCGGAACTTTTTGTACTTATTTTCCCGTGAATGATGGAGATCGGGGATGTTTTCCTGCGATTCGAGAAAATAGCGACATAAATTTCCTTTATTTCTTGTTCAATGGGGGATCTTGCCGGAATAACGACCTTTTTTGTTCTTATGTTTTTCGCTGGAATTAATTTTTTACAAATATATTTAAAATTGCAACGGTTCTTTAGTATACTAGCTACCAATAAACGCAATTTGTTCTGGAGGAATTGGCGGCTGATGATAGAGACGATAACGACATGGGAGCAGTGGCGGGCTTGGGCCGCGGAAGGGACGTGGACGCTGCTGCCGTACGCCGGGAAGGTCAAAGCGGGTGCGGCGCTGTTGCCGGAGGATTGGGCGGAGGCCTGGAAGCGGGCGCATCCGTATTCGTTTGTGCTGGAGAGCGGCAAGGGAGGGCGGTACACGTTTCTCGGACTGGAGCCGGTTTCGGTGATTCGCGGCAAAGGAGAGGAGGCGGTGGTTCTTGATATGGCTTCCGGATCTACAGCATCCGGGCCTACGGCATCAGGATCTGCGGAATCCGGGTTTACGGCATCTGGATCTATAGCATCCGGATATACCTTATCCGGGTCTATGGCTTCGGGAACGGCTGAGTTGAAGCTTCAGGGCAAGCCGCTGGAGCTGCTGCAGGCCTGGATGGCCCCATACCGGTCGCCGGCGCTGCCCGGGCTGCCCAAGTTCTGCGGCGGGGCCGTCGGTTTTCTGGCCTACGATGTTGTCCGTTCATTGGAGCGGCTGCCACAGCTGGCTAAGGATGATTTGGGCCTGGATGATTATGTCTGGATGCGTGTGGAGGAGCTTTGGGTCATCGATCAGGAGTTAGGGGACATATACTGTGTCGTTCATCGTGCGTGTCCGGGAATTGGAAATCTGCCGAGAGAACGGGGGGTGGCGGTAACAGACGGCGAGGCCGGGAGAGCCGGAGATCCTGTAGAACTGGCGGTTCTGTATGAGGAGGCGAAGCGGCAAGCGGTGCAAATGGAGCGGCGTTGGGCGGAGATTGTCCGGCTTGGCGCAGAGGCTGCGGACACGGAGCGGAGGAGCGGTCAGCCGGGCGGCAAACCTGCAGGGGGACAAAGCAATAGTGGACACTCCATAAGCGAAGGACGCGGCAGTGCAACCACCGGCAGCGAAACCACCGGCAGCATAACCACCGGCAGTATAACCCAAGGCAGTGTAACTTCCGTAATCACGCAATCCGGTAAAGCCTGGTTAAGCTGCGTACAACCCGGGAGTGCTCCGTACGGGGGCGCCCAACCGGACAGCAGCATCCGGCCCGTTACCGTGCCGGCCGGTCCGGACCCGCTCGAGGCCGATTTGGGGGCTGCCGGCGCGTCGATGACGCAGGAGTCCTTCGAGGCCGCCGTGATGCGAGTGCAGGATTACATCACGGCGGGCGACGTGTTTCAGGTGAATTTGTCCCTTCGGCACGCGTTCCCCATGCAGGGGACACCAGAGCAGGTGTATGAGCAGCTGCGGCGGTTAAACCCTTCTCCGTACATGGGGTTGCTCCGGTTCCCGGATTTTCAGCTCGTTTCCGCTTCCCCGGAGCTGCTGGTCAAGGTCGAGCAGGGGAAGGCGAGCACCAGGCCGATTGCCGGAACGAGGCGGCGCGGGCGAACGCCGGAAGAGGACCGGAAAATGGAGGAAGAACTGCTCACGAATGAAAAAGAACAGGCCGAGCATATCATGCTCGTCGATCTGCTGCGCAACGATTTGGGGCGCGTCGCCGATTACGGTTCGGTCCGGGCCAGTGAGCTGTTCGCCATCGAACGCTATTCGCATGTGATGCACCTAGTATCCGAGGTAGAGGCGCGGCTTGCGCCCGGCAAGACGGTTTATGACGTGATTGCGGCCGTCTTTCCCGGGGGGACGATCACCGGAGCTCCCAAGGTGCGGACGATGGAGATCATCGAGGAGCTCGAGCCGGTCACCCGCGGTCCTTACACCGGAGCCATGGGATGGATTGACTATAACGGAAATATGGAATTAAATATTATTATACGTACGCTTGTCGTGAAGGACGGCGTAGGTTATATTCAGGCAGGAGCCGGCATCGTGATCGATTCGGTTCCGTATCGCGAGTTTAGGGAATGCCATAATAAAGCCAAAGCGGTCGCTTTGGCGGTTCGCAGAAGCGAGAACCGTCCGGGCAAAGCTGGGGACAGGAGATGAGATGAGACATGATATTGGTTATCGACAACTATGATTCTTTTACGTATAACCTAGTACAGTATTTAGGCGAGCTTGGCGAGGAAGTGACTGTCCGCCGCAACGACGAAATCGATCTTGCGGGTATCGAAGCTTTGCAGCCGGATCATATATTGATTTCACCGGGGCCCTGCACGCCCAATGAAGCCGGAATTACGCTCGATTTGATCGAACGCTTCAAAGGCGTGATCCCGATTTTCGGCGTTTGCCTGGGCCATCAGGCGATCGGCCAGGCTTTCGGCGGGAAGGTGATCCGCGCCGAGCGGCTGATGCATGGGAAGACTTCCCCGATTTATCACCGCGGGGAGTCGGTGTTTGCCGGGCTGCCGTCGCCGTTTACCGCAACCCGTTACCATTCGCTGATCGTCGAACGCGAGAGTCTCCCGGATTGCCTGGAGATTACGGCCGAGACGGAGGAAGGCGAAATCATGGGGCTGCGCCACAAGGAATATGCCGTTGAAGGGGTTCAATTCCACCCGGAATCGATCATTACCGAGCACGGCCATCAGATGCTCCGCAATTTCCTGAGCCGGAAGGCGGAAGCAAAAGCATGAACTACATCGGGGTAAACGGAGTTCCTACCCCAGCCGCCGAAGCCGTGATATCCGTGATGGATCACGGCTTCATGTACGGTATCGGCCTGTTCGAGACGTTCCGGACATACGGCGGCCGGCTTTTTTTGCTGGAGCGGCATTTGGAGCGGCTGCGGGCGGGCTGCGAGGCGCTGGGAATCCGCTTTGACAGCGCCTTCGGAACAGCGGGCCCAGGCCGCTTTCGCGAGCAAATCGCCGAGCTGCTGGAACTGAACGGATTGGCCGAAGGGTACATCCGGGTTACGGTTACGGCCGGGGAAGGGCCGCTGGGGCTGCCTGCCGGCGACTACGGGGAGCCGGCGACAATTATCTATGTCAAGCCGCTTCCCGAACCGCCGGCAATGCTGTACACCGTCGGCAAGCCGCTCTGGCGGCTCGGGACGCGGCGGAACACGCCGGAAGGCGAGGTCCGCTTTAAATCGCTGCATTATATGAACAACGTATTGGCCAGACGCGAGCTTACACGCCTGGAACGGGAGGCGGGAGCTTCTGCTTTTGCGCCGCATAACGACACCCCGGGAGAAGGGCTGCTTTTGACGGCGGAAGGCTGGCTGGCGGAGGGGATCGTCAGCAATTTATTTTTTGTGCAAAATGGGAAATTATATACACCGGATATCGGTACGGGCATTCTGCCGGGAATTACCCGCGCCGTGGTGCTGGAGTTGGCAGCGGAAGGCGGACTTGAACGGGAAGAGGGATTTTACGCGTGGGACAGGCTGCTTGCGGCGGACGAGGTTTTTGTGACCAACTCCATTCAGGAAATCGTCCCCGTGACGGAGCTCGTTAGCCCTGAAATACCCGCGGTGAAGGTCGGGAACGGACGAATCGGGCCGGTCACGCAAAGCCTGCTGGACAAGTATCGACAGAAAGCGAGGGATTTTACATGAAGCCTGCGTTGCATCATCGGAGCTACCGGCTTGGAAGCGCGGAGCTTATATTGGGCGAACGGACGCTGGTGATGGGCATCTTGAACGTGACGCCGGATTCTTTTTCCGATGGAGGCCGTTACAATCGCGTGGACCTGGCTCTGGAGCATGCCCGCCAAATGGTGGAGGACGGGGCGGATTTGATCGACATCGGCGGGGAATCGACCCGTCCGGGGCACGAACCGGTGGATGAGCGGGAAGAGCTTAAACGGGTCATTCCTGTCGTTGAAGCACTGCGCCGCGAACTGCCGCGGGTGCCGCTCTCCATAGACACGTATAAAGCGCGGGTGGCCCGGGAAGCGCTGCAGGCAGGGGCCCATATTATCAACGATGTCTGGGGCTTTAAAGCGGACCAGCAAATGGCCCAGGTGGCGGCGGAATTCGCTTGCCCCGTTATTTTGATGCACAACCGCCACGAGCGGAATTACCGCGATTTGCTGCAGGATGTGGCTGCGGATTTGCGGGAATGCGTGGAGCTTGCCCGTAATGCGGGGATCAGCGATGACAAGATCATTCTCGATCCGGGAATCGGGTTTGCCAAGGATTATACGGAAAATTTGCGCGTGATGCAGGCCCTGGATGAACTGGTCCGCTTGGGGTATCCGCTGCTGCTCGGCACCTCCCGCAAAAGATTTATCCGCACGGCCCTGGATTTGCCGGTGGACCAAGTGGTTCTCGGAACCGCGGCCACCGTGGCGCTGGGCATCGCGCAGGGCTGCCAGATCGTCCGCGTTCACGACGTCAAGGAGATCAAACGGACCGTGCAAATGTGCGACGCGATTGTTTATGCTTGAACCTAACCTTAAACATACCACATACAAGGTGGCTTATTTTCCAGTAAAGGGAGTATAATGAATGGATAAAATGGTGCTGCGGGGCATGGAATACTACGGATATCACGGGGTGTTCGCGGAAGAACGGAAGTTGGGCCAGCGTTTTTACGTCGATCTCGAGCTGGAGCTGGATTTGCGGGAGGCGGGAGCCGGCGACGATCTGTCGAAAACGGTAAATTATGCCGAGGTCCATGAGCTCGTCCAAGGAATTGTCCAGCAAAAAAGCTTCAAATTAATCGAGGCGTTAGCCGAGCATATTGCATCCTCCGTTTTGGACACTTATACTATGGTAGATGCCTTAACGGTAAAGGTAACGAAACCGCATCCTCCGTTTGATATTCATTTTGAAGGCGTGACGGTGGAGTTGTACCGTTCCAGAAAGTGAGAAGCCGTTTATGAACACAACATCTCCCTCTGACGTTTCAGAGGCTTATATTGCTTTGGGGGCTAATCTGGGCGACCGCGAAGCGACTTTGACGCAGGCGATTGCGGAGCTTCAGAAGCATCCCGCGATTGAGGTGCTGCGCTGCTCGAACCTGTACGAGACCGATCCGGTCGGATATTTGGATCAGCCTTGTTTTTTGAACATGGCGCTGGCGCTGAAAACGACGCTGGACCCGGAACAGCTGCTCTCGGAAATGCTGGACATCGAGCTTCGGCTCGGACGGGAGCGCAAAGTCCGGTTTGGTCCACGCACGGTGGATCTTGATTTACTGTGGGTCGAAGGCAGGGAAATGAATACGCCGCTGCTTACTTTGCCGCATCCGCGGATGATGGAAAGGGCGTTTGTGCTGATTCCCCTTGCCGATATCGTCCCAAAAGGGGAATCCTCCGGGCTTTATGAGCGCATGCAGGCGGCCTTGGACACCATAGATGGAAAGGAAGGCGTCCGATTTTGGAAAACCTACACCTGGCACAGCGCATCCGCGCTTTCCGAAAACTGAAAGGCTTGACGCAACAGCAGCTTGCCGAGAAAACCGGCGTATCTCTCGCGGTCCTTGGGGCTGTCGAACGGGGCAACCGCCGGCCGGATGAGCAAATTTTACAAAAAATTGCCGATGCCCTGAACGTTGAGTTGGCTGAGCTGACGGCGGAAGGATAGATTGAAGGGGGTGTTTAAAAAGTCCGCTTTTGATCACGAAGTAAATTCAAGAAGTAATTCGGCATCGAATCTTGAATTCAGCCGGGCCAATCATATGCTTACGAAGTATGTTTCCTACGGAAACATTTCAGGTGCGCACGTGCCCAAAACGTACGCTCTGCTCCTCGGTCCCGGCTTCATCCGACCTAAAGCGTTTTGAAAAAACGCACATCGGAAGCATAAGCTTCGGTGCTGAAAACCGGACTTTTTGAACACGCATTTGAAGTGAACCAGCATTATTATGAATAGGAGGGAACCATCTTGCTGAAGATCGGCGATATTGAAATGAAAAACCAAGTCGTGCTCGCCCCAATGGCGGGTGTGTGCAATCCGGCTTTCCGGCTGATTGCCAAGGAATTTGGAACAGGGCTTGTCTGTGCAGAGATGGTTAGCGATAAGGCGATCATTCACGGCAACAAGCGCACACAGGAAATGCTGTTTGTCGATGAGCGCGAAAAGCCGCTGAGCCTGCAAATTTTTGGCGGCGACCGCGAGTCCCTCGTGGAGGCGGCCAAGGTCGTCGACCAGGATACTGATGCCGATATCATCGATATCAACATGGGCTGTCCGGTGCCAAAAGTGACGAAATGCGATGCGGGTGCGCGCTGGCTGCTGGACCCGAATAAAATTTTTGAGATGGTGTCCGCGGTGGTGGCGGCCGTCAGCAAGCCGGTTACGGTAAAAATGCGGATCGGCTGGGATAGCGACCATATATATGTGATTGACAATGCCAAAGCGGTGGAGGCGGCGGGCGGCAAAGCGGTCAGCGTGCACGGCCGGACTCGGGAGCAGCTGTATACCGGCAAGGCGGACTGGAGCTACATCCGGCAGGTCAAGGAAGCCGTGTCGATCCCTGTCATCGGGAACGGCGACGTGGTCACGCCGGAGGATGCCAAACGCATGCTGGACGAAACCGGCTGCGACGGGGTGATGATCGGACGCGGAGCGCTCGGCAATCCGTGGATGTTGTACCGTACGGTAGAATATCTCAAAACGGGCGTACTGCTTCCGGAGCCGGACGCTCATGAAAAAATCCGGATCGCCATCCTGCATATGGACCGTTTGGCCGCGCTGAAAGGCGAGCATGTGGCCGTTCGCGAAATGCGCAAGCATTTGGCCTGGTATTTGAAAGGGCTCAAAGGTTCGGCCCGCATCAAGGATCTCATCATGGAAGAAACCCGGCGTGATGAAATGGTCCGGATTCTTGAGAATTTTGTCGCCGAATTGTCCGAGGCCGCGTCCCGTGAAGAGGTTTCGGCTTAAACTTATGCTTTCCGGGGCTGAATTGGCGAACAAGTGAAGCGAACGTTTTTAAAACGTTTACATTTGTAAAACCTGGTGTCATTGACATTTGGGAATCGTTCACCTATAATTTCACAATATAAAATTCGCCTCAGGAGTTAACTGCCACAACGTGCAAAATGTGGTGGTCTGACCATTCCATAAGATCGCATAAGATATACTCGGATGATGCTTGCACGCACATGGATGTTGCCAGAACGGAAGAGGCAGGGCGCCTTACGCCAGGTGCAAAAATTATTTCCATGACAGGAGAATCGGTTGAGATGAGTGATAAAGAAGTAATTCTTACCCAAGATGGTCTTAAGAGACTGGAAGAAGAATTGGAAAACCTAAAGTCCGTAAAACGCCGCGAAGTGGCGGAGCGGATCAAGGTTGCGATCGGGTACGGGGATATCAGTGAGAACTCGGAGTACGAAGACGCCAAAAACGAGCAGGCCTTTATCGAAGGGCGTATTATTACCTTGGAGAAAATGCTGCGCAACGCTCGGATCATCAATAATGATGAAATTGACACGGATACGGTCAGCATCGGTTCGATCGTAACGGTAGAGGATCTGGAGTTCGGCGACACGATGGAATATACGATCGTCGGGACGGCGGAATCCGATCCGATGCAAAACAAAATTTCCAACGAAAGCCCTGTAGGCAAAGCGATTCTCGGGAAGAAAAAGGGCGCAATCGTCGACGTCAACGTCCCGGCGGGCGTGATTCAATACAAAATTGTGGATATCAAGAAATAAAGCCGGAATTAGCGACGAAAGAAGCTTCCCCCGCGGAAGCTTCTTTCACTGTTTCCTCTGGCCGTTACCAAATATAAGTTTCTTTTAAGGAGTGGAGCGATAGGCATGAGCGAGGAACTCAACAATCAGGAAACCGTAGAGGTTAGCGAACTGCTGCAGATTCGCCGCGATAAATTGGACGAGCTGCGCGGACTCGGAATCGATCCTTTTGGCAAAAAATACGAACGCACCGCGATGGCCGGAGACATTATCCAGGACTATGACGGGCTTTCCAAGGAAGAGCTGGAGGAAAAGAACGTAGAGGTGTCGGTCGCCGGCCGGATTATGGCAAAACGCGTTATGGGGAAAGCCAGCTTTGCGCATATTCAGGACCTGTCCGGCAAAATTCAGATTTATGTGCGTCAGGACAGCGTACCTGAAGACAAATATGCGGCGTTTAATATTCTCGACCTAGGCGATATCGTCGGGGTAACCGGGGAAGTATTTAAAACCAAAACCGGAGAGACAACGATTAAGGTAAAAAACTTGGAGGTACTGTCCAAATCGCTTTACCCGCTGCCGGATAAGTATCATGGCTTGAAGGACGTCGAGCTGCGTTACCGCCAGCGTTACGTCGATTTGATCGTAAACCCGGAAGTACAGCAAACCTTCATTAAACGTTCGCGGATCATTCAATCGATGCGGCGTTACCTGGATTCGCTCGGCTATCTGGAAGTGGAAACGCCAACCCTTCACAACATTGCCGGCGGAGCCGCAGCCCGGCCGTTTATTACGCATCATAACGCCCTGGATATGCAGCTGTACATGCGGATCGCCATCGAGCTTCATCTAAAGCGGCTTATTGTCGGCGGTTTGGAAAAGGTGTATGAAATCGGCCGCGTATACCGCAATGAAGGGGTTTCGACACGCCACAACCCTGAATTTACAATGATCGAATTGTATGAGGCTTATGCCGACTACAAGGATATTATGGCCCTGACCGAAAATATGATCGCGCATATCGCCCAGGAAGTGTTGGGAACGCAAGTGGTTCACTACCAGGGACATGAGGTCAATTTGGCTCCGCAGTGGCGCCGCGTTTCGATGGTCGATGCGGTTAAGGAGGTTACCGGCGTTGACTTCGGCGTGCAAATGAGCAATGAAGAGGCGCATCGTTTGGCCAAGGAGCATAAAGTTCCGGTCGAGCCGCATATGACGTTTGGTCATATTTTGAATGCGTTCTTTGAGCAATTTGTCGAGGAAACGTTGATCCAGCCTACGTTTGTTTACGGGCATCCGGTGGAAATCTCCCCGCTGGCCAAGAAAAACGAACAGGATCCGCGTTTTACCGACCGTTTTGAATTGTTTATCGTTGCGCGCGAGCATGCCAATGCGTTCACCGAGCTGAACGATCCGATCGACCAGCGTCAGCGCTTTGAGGCTCAATTGCTGGAACGGGAAAAAGGGAACGACGAAGCTCATGAAATGGACGAAGACTTTATTCGTGCATTGGAATACGGAATGCCGCCAACCGGCGGGCTTGGCATCGGGGTGGACCGCCTTGTTATGCTGCTTACCGATTCGGCTTCCATCCGTGACGTGCTGCTGTTCCCGCATATGCGTTCCGAGGTTTAACCGGTTTTTGATTTTAAGTAGATCAGAAGAAGCTTGGCTGGAGCCGAGCTTCTTTTTTTGGAGCGGCGGCGTATGGATATATTTGCATGTATAAAAAAGACCGGAAATAGGTTGCGCCGTTTCGAAAAAGGTGGTATATTATAAATCCGGTCGTTATTCGTAAGCATTATGACAGTCAGCTAAGAAATTGCAGAAAAAAATAATGCTTGCATTATAACGCCGGACGTGATAAGATATAAAAGTTGTCGCCGAGAGATCGGTTGAAGACGACAAAATGTTGATCTTTGAAAACTGAACAACGAGTGAGTATTAAATGAGAATTAAAATTCTCGTCAGTAACTGATTGAGCTAATCGCTCTTTCGAATAAACTTGGATGATTCGTTCATTCAACCTTTATTGGAGAGTTTGATCCTGGCTCAGGACGAACGCTGGCGGCGTGCCTAATACATGCAAGTCGAGCGGACCTGATGGAGTGCTTGCACTCCTGATGGTTAGCGGCGGACGGGTGAGTAACACGTAGGCAACCTGCCCGTAAGACCGGGATAACTACCGGAAACGGTAGCTAATACCGGATAATCAAGTCTTCCGCATGGGAGACTTGGGAAAGGCGGAGCAATCTGTCACTTACGGATGGGCCTGCGGCGCATTAGCTAGTTGGTGGGGTAACGGCTCACCAAGGCGACGATGCGTAGCCGACCTGAGAGGGTGAACGGCCACACTGGGACTGAGACACGGCCCAGACTCCTACGGGAGGCAGCAGTAGGGAATCTTCCGCAATGGACGAAAGTCTGACGGAGCAACGCCGCGTGAGTGATGAAGGTTTTCGGATCGTAAAGCTCTGTTGCCAGGGAAGAACGTCCTGTAGAGTAACTGCTACAGGAGTGACGGTACCTGAGAAGAAAGCCCCGGCTAACTACGTGCCAGCAGCCGCGGTAATACGTAGGGGGCAAGCGTTGTCCGGAATTATTGGGCGTAAAGCGCGCGCAGGCGGCTGTTTAAGTCTGGTGTATAATCCTGGGGCTCAACTCCGGGTCGCACTGGAAACTGGACGGCTTGAGTGCAGAAGAGGAGAGTGGAATTCCACGTGTAGCGGTGAAATGCGTAGAGATGTGGAGGAACACCAGTGGCGAAGGCGACTCTCTGGGCTGTAACTGACGCTGAGGCGCGAAAGCGTGGGGAGCAAACAGGATTAGATACCCTGGTAGTCCACGCCGTAAACGATGAGTGCTAGGTGTTAGGGGTTTCGATACCCTTGGTGCCGAAGTAAACACATTAAGCACTCCGCCTGGGGAGTACGGCCGCAAGGCTGAAACTCAAAGGAATTGACGGGGACCCGCACAAGCAGTGGAGTATGTGGTTTAATTCGAAGCAACGCGAAGAACCTTACCAGGTCTTGACATCCCTCTGACCGGTACAGAGATGTACCTTTCCTTCGGGACAGAGGAGACAGGTGGTGCATGGTTGTCGTCAGCTCGTGTCGTGAGATGTTGGGTTAAGTCCCGCAACGAGCGCAACCCTTGACTTTAGTTGCCAGCAAGTAAAGTTGGGCACTCTAGAGTGACTGCCGGTGACAAACCGGAGGAAGGTGGGGATGACGTCAAATCATCATGCCCCTTATGACCTGGGCTACACACGTACTACAATGGCCGGTACAACGGGAAGCGAAGTCGTGAGATGGAGCGAATCCTAGAAAAGCCGGTCTCAGTTCGGATTGCAGGCTGCAACTCGCCTGCATGAAGTCGGAATTGCTAGTAATCGCGGATCAGCATGCCGCGGTGAATACGTTCCCGGGTCTTGTACACACCGCCCGTCACACCACGAGAGTTTACAACACCCGAAGTCGGTGAGGTAACCGCAAGGGGCCAGCCGCCGAAGGTGGGGTAGATGATTGGGGTGAAGTCGTAACAAGGTAGCCGTATCGGAAGGTGCGGCTGGATCACCTCCTTTCTATGGAGTACCTCGTTCCTGTTACGGAACGGTACAAATACAAAATCAGGTCTTAGGCCTGTTACTCACTCGTTGGTCAGTTTTGAGAGTTCAACTCTCAAGCTTATCTTCCCAACACTTACCGGTTGAACGGTAAGGCAGGAAATGATAAGATATTCTTCCGCCGGTAAAACGGCGAAGAAACTTGATCCTTGAAAACTGGATAACGAAACGAAATTTGCGTTTTAGAACAATCCTTTTAGCTGAACTTGTGTCAACACAAGTGAAGATATTAGTGGTTTGATATTTTCCCTTCGGGAAAAATCATGGTTAAGCTACTAAGAGCACACGGAGGATGCCTAGGCGCTAGGAGCCGAAGAAGGACGTGGCGAACAACGAAACTGCCTCGGGGAGCTGTAAGCAAGCATCGATCCGGGGATGTCCGAATGGGGAAACCCGGCTAGGGTAATACCTAGTCACTCATCACTGAATCCATAGGTGGTGAAGAGGCATACCAGGGGAACTGAAACATCTAAGTACCCTGAGGAAGAGAAAACAATAGTGATTCCGTCAGTAGCGGCGAGCGAACGCGGATTAGCCTAAACCGAAGAGCTTGCTCTTCGGGGTTGTGGGACGTCTCACATGGAGTTACAAAGGCGGAGGTTAGACGAACAGGTCTGGAAAGGCCGGCCAGAGAAGGTAAAAGCCCTGTAATCGAAAGTCTCCGCCCTCCGAGACGGATCCCGAGTAGTGCGGGGCACGTGAAACCCCGTATGAATCCGCCAGGACCATCTGGTAAGGCTAAATACTCCCTAGCGACCGATAGTGAAGCAGTACCGTGAGGGAAAGGTGAAAAGCACCCCGGAAGGGGAGTGAAAGAGAACCTGAAACCGTGTGCTTACAAGAAGTCAGAGCCCATTTTAGGGGTGATGGCGTGCCTTTTGTAGAATGAACCGGCGAGTTACGTTTGCGAGCAAGGTTAAGCTGAGAAAGCGGAGCCGCAGCGAAAGCGAGTCTGAATAGGGCGAATTTAGTTTGCAGGCGTAGACCCGAAACCGTGTGATCTACCCCTGTCCAGGGTGAAGGTGCGGTAACACGCACTGGAGGCCCGAACCCACGTACGTTGAAAAGTGCGGGGATGAGGTGGGGGTAGCGGAGAAATTCCAATCGAACTCGGAGATAGCTGGTTCTCCCCGAAATAGCTTTAGGGCTAGCCTCGGTGTGACAGTCGTGGAGGTAGAGCACTGATTGGGTGCGGGGCCCGCAAGGGTTACCAAGCTCAGTCAAACTCCGAATGCCATAGACTGATTCACCGGGAGTCAGACAGTGAGTGCTAAGATCCATTGTCAAAAGGGAAACAGCCCAGACCATCAGCTAAGGTCCCCAAGTGTGTGTTAAGTGGGAAAGGATGTGGAGTTGCACAGACAACCAGGATGTTGGCTTAGAAGCAGCCACCATTTAAAGAGTGCGTAATAGCTCACTGGTCGAGTGACTCTGCGCCGAAAATGTAACGGGGCTAAACACACCACCGAAGCTATGGCTTGAATCGACTTCACTGCTTCTTTGAGGCGGTGATAACCAGGTACATTTTTGCCGAAAGCAACCGATGAATATTGTTCAAAGGTTTCGGCCAAATGCACCTCGGGGTTAAACACAGGACTTCGAAGCAGGAGTGAAGTCGATTCAGGGGTAGGGGAGCGTTGTATGAGGGTTGAAGGTGTACCGGAAGGAGCGCTGGACTTCATACAAGTGAGAATGCCGGTATGAGTAACGAAAAGATCAGTGAGAATCTGATCCGCCGAAAGCCTAAGGGTTCCTGAGGAAGGTTCGTCCGCTCAGGGTAAGTCGGGACCTAAGGCGAGGCCGAAAGGCGTAGTCGAAGGACAACAGGTTGAAATTCCTGTACCACCGTAATCCGCTATGAGCGATGGGGTGACGCAGGAGGGTAGTGACGCGGGGCGATGGAATGCCCCGTCCAAGCAGTGAGGCTGGTGTGTAGGCAAATCCGCACACCGTAAGGCTGGGCTGTGATGGGGAGGGAAAATTTACAGTACCGAAGGTCATGATCTCACACTGCCGAGAAAAGCCTCTAGCCAGGAGAAGGTGCCCGTACCGCAAACCGACACAGGTAGGCGAGAAGAGAATTCTAAGGCGCGCGGAAGAACTCTCGTTAAGGAACTCGGCAAAATGACCCCGTAACTTCGGGAGAAGGGGTGCCCCGGTAGGGTTTATAGCCCGAGGGGGCCGCAGTGAAAAGGCCCAAGCGACTGTTTAGCAAAAACACAGGTCTGTGCGAAGCCGCAAGGCGAAGTATACGGGCTGACGCCTGCCCGGTGCTGGAAGGTTAAGGGGAGCGGTTAGGGGTTAAACCCGAAGCTGTGAACCGAAGCCCCAGTAAACGGCGGCCGTAACTATAACGGTCCTAAGGTAGCGAAATTCCTTGTCAGGTAAATTCTGACCCGCACGAATGGCGTAACGACTTGGGCGCTGTCTCAACGAGAGATCCGGTGAAATTTTAATACCTGTGAAGATGCAGGTTACCCGCGACAAGACGGAAAGACCCCATGGAGCTTTACTGCAGCTTGATATTGGACTTTGATACGATTTGTACAGGATAGGTGGGAGCCTAAGAAGTGGGAGCGCAAGCTTCCATGGAGGCGACGTTGGGATACCACCCTGATCGTATCGGAGTTCTAACCCGGTACCGTGATCCGGTACGGGGACCGTGTCAGGCGGGCAGTTTGACTGGGGCGGTCGCCTCCTAAAGAGTAACGGAGGCGCCCCAAGGTTCCCTCAGAATGGTTGGAAATCATTCGCAGAGTGCAAAGGCAAAAGGGAGCTTGACTGCGAGACTGACAAGTCGAGCAGGGACGAAAGTCGGGCTTAGTGATCCGGTGGTACCGCATGGAAGGGCCATCGCTCAACGGATAAAAGCTACCCTGGGGATAACAGGCTTATCTCCCCCAAGAGTCCACATCGACGGGGAGGTTTGGCACCTCGATGTCGGCTCATCGCATCCTGGGGCTGAAGTAGGTCCCAAGGGTTGGGCTGTTCGCCCATTAAAGCGGTACGCGAGCTGGGTTCAGAACGTCGTGAGACAGTTCGGTCCCTATCTGTCGTGGGCGCAGGAAATTTGAGAGGAGCTGTCCTTAGTACGAGAGGACCGGGATGGACGCACCGCTGGTGTACCAGTTGTTCCGCCAGGAGCACAGCTGGGTAGCTAAGTGCGGACGGGATAAGCGCTGAAAGCATCTAAGCGTGAAGCCCCCCTCAAGATGAGATTTCCCAATTAGTAAGACCCCTTGAAGACGACGAGGTTGATAGGCCTGAGGTGGAAGTGCAGCAATGCATGGAGCTGACAGGTACTAATCGGTCGAGGGCTTATCCAAAACTCTACCCACCAAAGTGACGTGAAGCTTCGAAGCTGAGTCCGAGTACTTTGGCGGGGCCCGGAAATATACCCCAAAAAGTGACGCGAGGCTTCGTAGGTAATTCCGATTACTTTTCGGGGACCCCGGGAACTGAATAGGGGCTAACACGCAAATCAAGTTTCGTATCCAGTTTTCAAGGATTAACCTTGAATCGTTTGGTGGCGATGGCGGAGGGGTTCCACGCGTACCCATCCCGAACACGACCGTTAAGCCCTCCAGCGCCGATGGTACTTGGACCGAAGGGTCCTGGGAGAGTAGGACGCCGCCAAGCATGAAGAAGAGCACCGCCGATCACTCGGCGGTGTTTTTTGCATTGTCGGAATGCCGCTGCGGGATGATTCAGTCCGTTAGATTTTATAACATGCGCGAAAAAGGACATTTGCGATAAGAATACCGCACAGCCCCGGAAGAGAGCACGGCTGAATCCGTCGGCTGTGCTTTTATATTTACTGGCCGCTGCTTACGATTTTCGTGCATACCATATCTATACTACGGCAGTACCGCCACTAAATTAGAACGGATATGAAAAATCAGTTAAAATATTTTGCATGAGACCGTATCGATTACCGCTCATATTTCGTTTATAACGGTGAACAGCAAAATCAATAAATATAGATTGGTCAACTGTCGGAAGGTTTTAGGGCGATGTATGGGCAGGAGGTGTTCTAACATGCGTAAAGATGCTGCAGAGCGGGAGGAGCGCAAAACGGCCAGGGCTGCCGGGGTTTCTGAAGGAAACGGGAAAGCCGAGAAAGCCGGAGAAGGGCCCGATTTTCCAGAGTGGATCGACGCTCATCAAAAGGCGTTGCGCAGCTATTGCCGCGCTTTAGCAGGGTCGGCGTGGGAAGGCGATGATCTGGCACAGGATACGTGGCTGAAGATTTGGTCCTCCTTGCGGAATCAAGGGGATCGCATTCGGCTCACACGCGCTTATTTATACAAAGCGGCCAGAAATACCTGGATTGACCGCGGTCGCAAAAAAATGCTCCCGGCACAGACGATGCTCGTGGAGGAACTGCCACAGCGGCAGTTGGATGAGACCAGCGTTTGGGCGGCGATGGAGACTTTGGTCAGCCAGCTGCCGCCGAATCAACGGACCGCGTTGCTGTTGGTGGATGTTTTGCAGTATACGGCAGCGGAAGCGGCCCAATTGATTCAGTCAACGGAAGGGGCCGTCAAGGCGGCGCTGCATCGGGCCCGTACGAAACTGCGCAACGGTCTGCTTCAATCGCGGGAAGGCGAAGAGCAAGGAAAAGCGCGCGCTTTTTCGGAACGGCAAAACGATGCAGGAGCGCATGAAGCGGTGGTGTATGCCTATTTGGACGCATTTCGCCGTCAGGATGCCTCTGCATTGGCCATGTTGTTCAACGAGCCTCGTCCTGAAAACCTTGTTCCAACCTTAACGTTGCAGTCATATCGCCGTAACGCGGCAGCCCAACCGGGCACGCGGACGGCGAAGCCGGTTAAGAGCCAATGGATGAAGACAGTTGCGGCTTGACCCAATTAAGGAGGTACCTTATGAGCTCGGTAATTCCATATGTCATTGAACAGACGGATCGCGGAGAGCGTTCTTACGACATTTATTCGCGTCTCCTAAAGGACCGGATTATTTTCCTCGGTTCGGAGATTGACGATCAAGTGGCCAACAGCATTACGGCGCAGATGTTGTTTTTGGCGGCTGAGGATCCGGAGAAGGACATCCATTTTTATATCAATAGCCCGGGCGGTTCGACTTCAGCGGGTTTTGCGATTTACGATGCGATGCAGTACGTGAAGCCGGACGTCCAGACCATTTGCGCCGGTTTTGCCGCTTCCTTCGCGGCTATTCTGCTATTGGCCGGAGCCAAAGGAAAACGCTTCGCCTTGCCGAATAGCGAAATCATGATCCACCAGCCGCATGGCGGCGTAAAGGGGCAGGCGAGCGACATTGAGATCAGCGCGCGGCGGATTTTGCGTATCCGCGAGAGATTGAATACCATTGCCGCCGATTGCACAGGCCAGCCTCTGGAGAAGATCGAGAAGGATATGGACCGGGATTATTTTATGACCGCGGAAGAGGCCAAGGCCTACGGGATTATCGACCAGGTGATTTACAGCGAGAACCGCAAACCGTAAGCGGCCGGACATGTGCTGTACCTGACCATGTGCGGACCGGGCCGAACTTAGGCCGAATAAAGAACAAAAGGACGGGAGCCGATAACGGCCCCGTTCTTTTGTTTTGAAGCCGGAAGAATCGGAATCCCCGGTTTAGGGCAGAAATACAGTGGACGGAAGCTGCGTTTTTTGGCCGTGTTCGTGTCCCAAAGACAATTGTTTCCCCACGGGAGCCCTTTGGAGATTTGGCTTTGCTTTTCCTTGACAGCCTATAGGGCCTTTGCTAAGATTGCAATAATATATTTTCGTAAGGGGCTTTCCGGTCTTGATATATATGGGTGATCCCAAGCACGAGATACCGCTTCAGGCGGTTCTTGTTTTAGGTAAGGGTACACGCAGACGTCTTTAACCGGGCTTACTTAGGAAATCGGCCATCATCAAACAAAATCATTAAAGGAGGATCTTTAAGGTGTGGGAAAGTAAATTTGATAAGGAAGGCTTAACGTTCGACGATGTGCTTTTGGTTCCGCGCAAATCGGAGGTACTGCCTAAAGAGGTCGACGTATCCACTAAGCTGAGCGACAAGGTGAAGCTGAACATTCCGCTGATCAGCGCAGGGATGGACACGGTGACGGAAAGCGCGCTGGCGATTGCGATCGCGCGGGAAGGCGGCATCGGGATCATTCACAAAAATATGCCGATCGAGCAGCAGGCAGAGGAAGTGGATCGGGTTAAACGCTCCGAAAGCGGCGTAATCACCAATCCTTTTTCGCTTACGGCAAACCATCTTGTATCCGATGCAGAAGCGGTTATGGGGAAATTCCGGATTTCCGGGGTGCCGATCGTCGATGATGAGCATAAACTGATCGGGATTTTGACGAACCGGGACTTGCGGTTTGTGCATGATTACAATATCAAAATCAGCGAGGTTATGACCCGCGAAAATCTGGTTACCGCTCCGGTCGGAACAACGCTGCAGGAGGCTGAAGTGATCCTGCAGAAGCATAAGATTGAGAAGCTGCCTTTGGTCGATGAGAACAATGTACTGAAAGGCCTCATTACCATTAAGGATATCGAAAAAGCGATCCAGTTCCCGAACGCGGCCAAAGACGCTCAGGGGCGCCTGCTTGTCGGCGCGGCGGTGGGCATTTCCAAAGATACGTTCGAGCGGACCGATGCGTTGGTCAATGCCGGCGTTGACGTCATTACGGTCGATTCGGCGCACGGCCACCATATCAACATCATCGATGCGGTCAAAGAGCTCCGCAAACGTTATCCGGACCTGACGATCATCGCCGGGAACGTCGCGACCGGAGATGCCACCAGAGCCCTGATTGAAGCGGGGGCATCGGTGGTGAAAGTCGGGATCGGTCCGGGGTCCATCTGTACGACCCGGGTCATCGCCGGCATCGGCGTGCCGCAGATCACGGCCGTATACGATTGCGCAACGGTAGCCCGCGAGTACGGTGTGCCGATCATCGCTGACGGCGGCATCAAATATTCCGGAGAAATCACGAAGGCGATCGCCGCGGGCGCGCATGCCGTGATGCTGGGCAGCTTGTTTGCGGGAACGGAAGAGAGCCCCGGCGATTCGGAAATTTATCAAGGGCGCCGCTATAAGGTGTACAGAGGCATGGGTTCGATGGGCGCGATGAAGCAGGGCAGCAAAGACCGCTACTTCCAGGATGACGACAAGAAGCTTGTTCCGGAAGGCATCGAGGGACGGGTTGCCTACAAAGGTCCGCTGTCCGACACGATCCATCAGCTGATCGGCGGGCTGCGTTCCGGCATGGGCTACTGCGGCACTAAAAATCTGGACGAGCTGCGGAACGATACGCAATTTATCCGAATTACGGGAGCCGGCCTCCGCGAAAGCCACCCGCACGATGTGCAAATCACGAAGGAAGCGCCGAACTACTCGCTATAAATCTATCGGCTCTATCTCCATTCCACAATCTACCAAGGCAAGCCAGGCAATTTCGCCGGGGCTTGTCTTTTTTTGCGATATCCCCTGTGATAGAATAGAAAAAGTAAATGAAAGAGAATATGAGGGGAGCTTTAAGGGCATTGAAACACAAACAATCAAAACGTAAGACAACATCATCCAAACGGCGTTTCCTGCGCAAAAGCGTAGCGTCTGTATTGCTGCTGAACGCACTGTGCTTCTCTTTGGTGCCGGCCATGGCGCTGGCGGAAGGAGAACAAACGGAAGCAACTTCTACCAAACCTGCGGCAGTGCCATCTGCGACCACCTCAATTCCTTCCGTGGAATCCTTAGACCTTAAAGTAAGATCCGCCGTTTTATTGGAGCCCGTATCCGGGCAAGTGCTGCTGAGTGTCAACGGCGATGAGGCGTTGCCGCCGGCCAGCATGACCAAAATGATGACCGAATACATTGTTGCTGACCTCGTGAAGCAGGGTAAATTCAAATGGGACGAAGTGGTAACGGTAAGGAAAAATGCCGCAAACACGATCGGCTCGCGGATTTTCCTGGCTGAGGGGGATCAGCATACGATAGAAGAGCTGTATACCGCCATGGCCATCGCATCGGCGAATGACGCTACGGTGGCGCTTGCCGAGCATGTTGCCGGTTCCGAGCAGGCATTTGTTAAAATGATGAACGACGAAGCCAAACGGATGGGCATGACCCATACCCATTTCGCCAACTCCACCGGTCTTGACATTAAGGACATGCCCAAGGAATTTCAGCCGACCGACGGGAAGGAAACCGCCATGTCCGCCATGGATGCGGCGATCCTGGCCAAGTATATCGTAACCGACCATCCGGATTTCAACCGTTTTACCACCATTCAAAGCAAAAAGTTCCGGGCCCGCGACACCGCACCGATGGTGAACCTGAACTGGATGCTGGAAGCGAACAAGAACATTACAAACTTCAAGCAATATGCTTATGAAGGCCTGGACGGCCTGAAAACCGGCCATACCTCCAAAGCCGGCAACTGCTTTACGGGAACGGCTGTGCGGAACGGCATGCGGTTAATCAGCGTCGTCATGGGCGCAGACGCCAAATCGGAGTCCGCGCGTTTCGTCGAAACCCGCAAAGTGTTGGATTACGGCTTTAATAACTTCGAGACCAAACAGATCGTTCCTCCGAAAGCGACTGTGACTGGTACGGAGACGGTAATCGTAAACAAAGCGAAAAACACGAAAGTACCTGTGGTTACCGATCAAGCCGTCAGCTTTGTAGTGCCGAAAGGGGCGGATACAAACGCCGTTCAAGCGAAAGTGACGCTGGACGATGCCGCCAGCCTGACCGCTCCGCTGAAGCAGGGGACAAAGGTGGGGACGGTTACTTATTCCTTTAAGGCTCCAGGGATGGAGCAAACGTTGGAGAAAACCGTCAACCTGATTACGGCCCAGGACACGGAGAAGGCCGGCTGGTTCACCTTGATGATGCGGGCAATCGGCGATTTTTTCAGCGATCTGTTCAATGGGATCAAGAATCTGTTCTAGACCCGAAATTCCGAGTAAGTGAGTTGTATATTTAAAGGGAATATTGTAAAATATCAAGTTAGATTATTATCGGGGGGTTGGACATGGAAACAGGAACATCGCGTGTCAAGAGAGGCATGGCCGAGATGCAAAAAGGCGGCGTCATCATGGACGTTATGAACGCCGAGCAAGCCAAGATCGCCGAAGCGGCCGGGGCTACCGCCGTCATGGCGCTGGAGCGGGTTCCTTCGGATATACGGGCAGCCGGCGGCGTCGCCCGGATGGCGGACCCGACGATTATCGAAGAAGTAATAAAGGTCGTTTCCATTCCGGTCATGGCGAAAGCCCGGATCGGTCACTACGTAGAAGCGAAAGTTCTTGAATCGCTGGGGGTAGACTACCTGGACGAGAGCGAAGTGTTGACCCCGGCGGACGAAGTGTTTCATATCGATAAACGGGATTTCACCGTACCGTTCGTTTGCGGCGCGAAAGACCTTGGCGAAGCGCTGCGCCGAATCAGTGAAGGCGCGTCTATGATCCGTACGAAGGGTGAACCCGGTACCGGGAATATCGTGGAAGCCGTTCGTCATATGCGTCTGATCAACAGCCAAATCCGTAAAGTCCAAAACATGTCCAAAGACGAACTGTACGCGGAGGCCAAAAACCTGGGCGTATCGTACGACTTGCTCCTGGAGGTTCATGAAAACGGCAGGCTGCCGGTCGTGAACTTCGCCGCCGGCGGCGTGGCGACCCCGGCCGACGCCGCGCTGATGATGCATCTGGGCGCGGACGGGGTGTTCGTCGGTTCGGGTATTTTCAAATCGGACAATCCGGAGAAGTTTGCCCGCGCGATCGTCGAGGCGACGACGCATTACACGGATTATAAGTTGATTGCCGAAGTATCCAAAAACTTGGGCACGCCGATGAAGGGGATTGAGATTTCCAAATTGTCCGCTGCGGAACGGATGTCGGAACGCGGCTGGTAATAGGGTCCGGAAATAGCGAAGGAAGCGGTCCTCACCTACCCCGGCAAATCCGTTTGATGGCCGGGGTGTACATAGTTTTGGCTGCGGAAAGAAAGAAGGATTGCCATGAAGGTAGGAGTGTTGGCGCTGCAGGGCGCCGTAGGGGAGCATATTCGGAGCTTGGAAAGCGCCGGGGCCAGCGGGACGGCCGTGAAGCGGACCGAGCAGCTGAGCGAACTGGACGGACTCATCATTCCGGGGGGCGAAAGCACGACGATCGGCAAACTGATGCGGAAATACGGATTTATAGAAGCGATCCAAGACTTTTCCCGGGAAGGCAAACCTCTGTTTGGCACCTGCGCCGGTCTAATCGTGATGGCCAAGGAAATCGAAGGCGGGGAAGAATCCCACCTCGGTTTAATGGATATCAAGGTATCGCGGAACGCTTTCGGACGCCAGCGGGAGAGCTTTGAGACGGATTTGGAGGTCAAGGGTCTTGATGCTCCGCTGCGGGCCGTATTTATTCGCGCACCGCTGATCACCGCGGCAGGACCGGGCGTTGAAGTATTGTCGACGTACAAGGACGAGATCGTCACGGCCCGTCAGGGGCATTTGCTCGTTTCGTCCTTTCACCCGGAGCTGACCGACGACTTCTCGCTCCATGCTTATTTTGTTGAAATGATCAAGCAGACGAAGCGGCCGTAGACAGGGACCTTGACTCCTTTGATGGGTCGAGGTTTTATCTGTTTGGGATCACAAAAACCGCCGGCCGGCGTTTCCATCTATCCATAGCAGCCTCCCTTCGACGGATGATTCTTGAGGTAGGCAGGCCTGCAAAGGGATGAATCTAGGAGGGACTACTCATGTTGGATGTAAAAATAATGCGAAACGATTATGCACGGGTTGAAGAAGCCTTGAAAAACCGGGGGAAATCGCTGGAGCTCATCTCCGGTTTTCAGCCGCTGGACGAGAAACGCCGGGAGCTGCTTCAGGAGAGCGAATCGCTGAAGAACCGCCGCAATACGGTGTCCGCCGAAGTGGCGCAGCGGAAGAAGAACAAGGAGAATGCCGACGAGTTGATCGCGGAAATGCGCGAGGTCGGGGACCGGATCAAGGAGCTGGACGAGGAGATTCGGACGCTCGAGGCGCAGATCGATGAATTGATGTTGGCGATTCCGAACATTCCGCACGCGAGCGTGCCGGTGGGCGCTTCGGAGGAGGAAAACGTCGAGGTTCGCCGTTGGAGCGAGCCGCGGGCATTTGATTTTGCTCCGAAAGCCCATTGGGACGTGGCGGCCGGGCTCGGCATTCTCGATTTTGAAGCGGCGGCCAAGGTCACCGGATCGCGGTTTGCTTTTTACAAGGGCCTCGGGGCGCGCCTGGAGCGGGCGCTGATCAGCTTCATGATGGATTTGCACAGCAATGAACATGGCTATGAGGAAATGCTGCCGCCGTACATTGTAAACCGCGACAGTTTGTACGGAACGGGGCAGCTTCCGAAGTTCGAAGAGGACCTGTTCAAGCTGCAGGGGACCAGCGATTACTATCTTATCCCTACGGCGGAAGTGCCAGTGACAAACTATCATCGCGATGAGATTCTGAATGCGGAAGACCTTCCGCGCAACTATGTGGCCTACAGTTCCTGTTTCCGTTCGGAGGCAGGCGCTGCGGGCCGGGATACGCGCGGATTGATTCGCCAGCACCAGTTCAACAAAGTGGAAATGATCAAAATCGTGCATCCGGATACGTCCTACGATGAGTTGGAGAAGATGACCGCCAACGCGGAGCGCGTGCTGCAGCTGCTTAAATTACCTTATCGCGTGCTGGCGTTGTGTACGGGCGATCTTGGCTTTACGGCCGCCAAAACGTACGATCTCGAAGTGTGGCTGCCGGAGAGCGGCATGTACCGCGAAATTTCCTCCTGCTCCAATGTCGAGGATTTTCAGGCTCGCCGCGCCAATATCCGGTTCCGCCCGGAGCCGAAGGCCAAACCCGAATTCGTGCATACCCTGAACGGCTCGGGGCTGGCGGTTGGACGCACCGTTGCCGCGATTCTGGAAAACTACCAGCAAGCGGACGGCAGCGTGGAAATCCCGGAAGTGCTGCGGCCTTACATGGGTAACATTGAGAAGATTACCAAGCGTTAACGGCTTGCGAATCGGCAGGCAATGTGGTAGAATCTGATTTGTTACCCAAATCGGATTCACCTTTACGGAGAGGTACCGAAGCGGTCATAACGGGGCGGTCTTGAAAACCGTTAGAGTGCAAGCTCACATGGGTTCGAATCCCATCCTCTCCGCCATACATACCATGCAGTTTGCAAGAGAGCAGCGATGCTCTCTTTTTTGCATAATGCAGAGGGTTTCATCACAAATTAACCCTACATCGATAATGAAGGGAAGGACTTGCGATGACGAAACCGCAAACGTATCAAACTTCGGCCGGCAACGGACCGGAAGACAACCCGCGCCGCGAGCGGAAACAGGGGGGACCGGAGCCGCTGTCCGGGTCCAAGAAAGTAAAGACACAGAACCACGTCAGCCATAACAATCCTGAAGGATAAGTAGGATAAGTCTGACCCGGAAACATCACGACCTCAGCCCAAGGCTGAGGTTTTTTAAACATTATTGGTTCAACCTAATCATCAGTGCTTGACAGTCAAGCCTACAACAGACCGTGGCCTGGAACGAGGCTCGCTATCCGGAGGCTTTGCACGATTATCCCGTTTGACCAGGTGACTTGGCTTCCTGAACTTAGACGTTATCTGCGGAAAACAGAGGTGGCAAAATCTAACGGACTGAGTTGATTTTATTTACCAAGAATCGGCTCGGGTGAACTGGTTTAGAGCAAAATAACGTCAGTTGGGCCCCATTTAGGCTGGGAAAATACCCGGCAGCAACTGGACGGATAAGGTCGCCAGCGGTGAGGTTTTTCAAATTTAAAATTGCATGAAAAGCAAGACATGAAGCATAAAAACATGCAATAATAAAGATAGGGTGTCCGTCCGGTTTCAAGAAATGGATCAATTAGGAGTGGAGATGAAAGAAAAGATATTTTACCGAAAGGATCGTGATGCGATTGAACGCCATAAACCCAAGCAATATGACTTCCTCGGGCTTGCCGCAGCAAATTCGGCAGCATAAACAGAGAACGGTCAAAAGTATACTGTTTCGGACCATGTTCATTGTGATCGGAGCGATTATCGTTTCCGTAGCGCTTGAGCTGTTCCTGGTGCCCAACCAGATCACGGACGGCGGAATTACGGGCATCTCCGTCATGTCTTCATATTTATCGGGTTTCCCGCTGGGTATTTTTCTATTCCTCTTTAACCTCCCCTTTCTCATTGTCGGCTATAAGCAGATCGGCAAAACGTTCGCCATATCCACGCTGATCGGGATCTCCGTCATGTCGGCCGGAACGGCGCTGCTGCATCCCGTTCAAGCATTTGTGAGCGATACTCTGCTGGCATTCGTGTTCGGCGGCATTTTGCTCGGCCTCGGAACCGGGATCGTGATCCGTTTTGGCGGATCCTTGGACGGAACCGAAATCGTCGCTATATTAATCTCCCGCAAAACTCCTTTTTCCGTAGGCGAAGTCATCATGTTTTTCAACTTCTTCATTTTGCTAAGCGCCGGATTTGTATTCGGCTGGGAACGGGCTTTATTCTCATTGCTGGCCTATTATATTGCCTATAAAACGATCGATATCGTCGTGGACGGCTTAAACGAATCGAAATCGGTTTGGATCATCAGCGACCAGATTGACGAAATCGGGGACGCCATTTTGAGCCGCTTGGGCCGGGGCGTGACGTATTTATCGGGCGAAGGCGGATTTTCCGGAGATCCGAAAAAGGTCATCTTTTGCGTGATTACCCGCTTGGAGGAAGCCAAGTTGAAGGAAATCGTAAATCATTACGACGAAAACGCCTTTTTGGCGGTCGGGAATATCCATGACGTGAAGGGCGGACGTTTCAAGAAAAAGGCCATCCATTAATTTGGTAAAAAAACTTCCGATTCGGGTCCAAATGGGATATGATGTGTGAGGAATCGAGAATAAGGTTGGACGGGGAGATTGTATGTTTCAAAAACGGTTTTACGTGTCTATACTGTCTGTACTGCTGGTCATATTGTCGGTAGTTGCCATATTGTCCGGATGCACCGCCACCGCCGAGAAGGAACCGAAGGAAGCGTTAAGCAGGGCGGCTCTGCAGGCGCTCGGCATGGATTCTTTCGTCCTGGAGAACCACATCAAAATTTCGGGTCTGTCCGTTAACGCGGCATCTTTGAATCCGAATCTCGTTGCGGTCCTCTCGGCGCTTTCCGACGCTGAAATCAACATACGACAGATTTACCGCAAAGACCCACTGCAAACCGAAGGACAACTGGAAATCAAACTGGCCGGTAAAGCGGCCGCAACCATTACCGTTCCGTTCGTGATGACGAAGGAGAAGCTGTATTTGCAAGTTCCAAACGTTCCGTTTTTGCCGATGCCGAAGTCCGTTACGGGGCAATTCGTCGAGCTGGATTGGAAAGAGCTGGCGAAGCAGAGCGGCTATGGGTTCGGCCCGGATCTGCTCGATCCGGAGAAGTCGCAGAAGCTTGGCGCGGATTTGATGACGGCGGTACTTGGGCAGTTTGAGCCGGACAAATATTTTAAAACGATGAAGCCCGAGGAAGCGGAGCTGCCGGAAGGCATCAAAGCAAAACAGGTCGTCCGGTTTGAAGCAACGAACGATACGGATGCGGAGGCGGCCGCAAAAGTTATCCACAATGTGCTGCCGAAAGTCTTCGATCATCTGCAAATTCACCGGTTTACCGTGAATACGGCGATCGATGGGAATAACTTTCCCGTTTATCAGACGCTTATTGCCGACGTGGAGTTCAACGATGCGCAAACGAATGACAACGTAAAAATGGCGCTGCAGTCGACCAGTACCTATAGCCATATCAACGAAAAGCCGGAGTTTGAAATCGGCATCCCGGCCGGGACGATGACGCTGGCTAAGTTTAAGGAAGAGATGCGAAGCTTCGGCTATTGATATTGATGGAATCATATAAACGAAGAAACCTCCAGAACCCCTTATTTATTCACAGGGCTGGAGGTTTTACTTTAGGGACCTTTATTATTTTTGGCGCAACCGGCGAAAAAATGAAGTCAGCAAAGAAGCGCACTCCTCTTGCAGCACTCCGGCGGTAACTTCGGTCCGGTGATTGAAGCGGGGTTCCTGCAGCAGGTTCATCAGCGTTCCCGCGCAGCCGGCCTTTGGATCGGGGGCCCCGTAAACAACGTGGGGAACCCGGCACTGCACGATCGCGCCCGCGCACATCGGGCAAGGCTCTAGCGTGACGTAGAGCCGGCAATCGAGCAGCCTCCAAGCGTCCAAATGTACGCTGGCCTCCCGGATCGCAATCATTTCGGCATGGGCTGTCCCGTCCCGTGAACTTTCCCGCAAGTTGTGGCCGCGGCCGACAATTTCGTCACCCAGCACGATTACCGCTCCGATAGGGACCTCTCCGATCGCTTCCGCTTTTTTCGCTTCGCGAATCGCCTCCTTCATCCAGTGTTCATGCGGATAAGATATCAATAATCCATTCAACTCCTTCTAAGGTGTTCATCCCCAGGTTGTCCAAGGTTTGTCCAACGAACAAGCATTCGTTGTTAACATATTGTGCATAACACTGTGCATAAGCAGGGTATTGTCCCCATTATTATACACATATTATACTTTGGCCCTGTTGATATGTTAATAGGATGTGGATAAGTTGTTGTTTTGTCCACTGTTAATAGCTCGATACAACCAAAGAACCAACTGTTTAGGCATTTTTACTTATTGTAGGGAAACGATCTGGGAATTTCAACGTCTTTGCAAAACTTGTCGTAAAAGGTATGATGAAAGTAGTAATTAACGATTACCATAAAAACCCATACTATGGCTCCAGAAGTGGGGTGAAACTTTGACTATAAAAACGAAACTTGCTTTGATCATCTCATGTTTTGCCATGATTATCTTGTCCTTGAATATCGTGCTAAGCTACTTCTCGACCCGGGACAATCTGCGCAGAGACCGGGAAGCGAACATGATGCTGACGGCTAAGCATATCGCCCTAGCTGTCGAACAAAGTCGCTCGATGTATAACTATGTAAAGATGTCCCTCGGGAACAAAATGAGCAGCGGAATGGTGGACGGGATTCTTTATATGACCAGCCCGGAAAGGATCGTGCGGGAATCTCTCGGCACCAATCAAAGCCTGCTGGAAATCAGCGGCTTTAATCCAGAGCAAATCAATCAGGATCATCTGTTATTCGGAACCTATGAATACAAAAATGACGACATGGTGGAAAGGGCCGTCCGGGAAACGATCAGCCAAAAGAAAAGCCTGTTGTACGACACGGTGATCAATAACAAGCATGTCCTAGTGAGCTACGTTCCGATTCTCCCGAACAAACAGGCGCCTTACGTGATTCGGATCATCTCCAGCTATGAACCGATCGCGAACGCTATTTCGAGGCAGGTGATCGGCCAGTTCACAGTTTCCTTTAGCTTGCTCCTTTTGATGATTTTGGCAAGCTATTGGATGGCGGGGCGATTGATCCAGCCGTTGCGGAATATTCTCGACCAGGTCAATGAGCTGTCCGTCGGGCAGTTTGAAGCCCGGCTGCAGGTCGACCGGAAGGATGAGCTGGGCCTGTTGGCTAACAAAATCAACGCGATGGCCGACAGCTTGGGCAACTACACCAGGGAATTAACGCAGAAAAACGAAGAAAACCGCTCCATGAAAGAATATTTGGAATCGATCATCAGCCAGACCGCCGACGCGATTCATATTACGGATATCGAGGGGCGGGTGCTGCTGGTAAACCCCGCTTTTGAGAGCTTGTATGGGTGGAAGAGCGAAGAGATCATCGGTTCGCACCTTGATTTTATTCCTCCCTTTGAGGAAGAGGACAACAGGTTGGCCTGGCGCCAGGAAGAAGAGGCCTACGGCAAAACGGTCTCCGTCGTAACGGAAACGGTACGACTGCGGAAGGATGGCAGCTGCGTCGAGGTCGGCATCAGCGTATCGCCGATTTATGATCAGGAAGGAAAAATCACGGCGTTTATCAGCATTTCCCGGGACATGACGGAACACAATAAGATGGATGAACTGCTGCGCCGATCGGAAAAGCTGACCACGGTCGGCCAGTTGGCGGCGGGGGTCGCCCATGAAATCCGGAACCCGCTGACGACGCTGCGGGGGTTTCTGCAAATGCAGCAGCAGACCAAAACGATCAATACGATGCATACGGATGTCATGCTGGCCGAGCTGGACCGGATTAATCTGATCGTCAGCGAATTTTTGATCCTGGCGAAGCCGCAAGCCGTGCAATTTCAAACGAAGGATGTCCGTTTTACAGTGGGGGACGTCGTCTCTTTATTGGACAGTGAGGCGCATTTACATAATATCGAATTTGAGGTTCTTTTCTCGCAGCAGCCCGTTTTTGTCCATTGTGAGGAAAATCAGCTTAAACAAGTATTTATCAATGTGCTGAAAAATGCCATGGAAGCCATGCCGAAAGGCGGGAAAATCGCCCTTCAGCTGGAGGCGGGCCAAGGCGGCCAAGCGGTGCTGCGGGTGATTGACGAGGGTGAAGGCATCGCCAAGGAGCGGCTGCACAAGCTGGGTGAACCCTTCTACACGAACAAGGAGAAAGGAACCGGTCTCGGTCTGATGGTAAGCCAGCGGATTATCGAGAGCCATCGCGGAACAATGCTGATCGAAAGTGAGTTGGGCAAGGGGACGGTCGTCACGATTACGCTGCCGCTGGCTTCCGCAGAGGAAGCTGCGGACTCCGGAGAAATGACGGATTTGGCCGATTAGCCGCAGGCAAGGCGGCTTGAATTTACAGAGGCGGGTGGATAAGATAACAACATGAGAATCAACAAATTTATCAGTGAGACAGGATATTGCTCCCGGCGCGAAGCGGACAAGCTGGTGGAGTCGGGGAAAGTGACGATTAACGGCGTCACCGCCGTGCTGGGCAGCCAGGCCGAAGCGGGAGACGATGTGCGAGTCGAGGGAAGGCCGATTGCGCCTAAGCCGACCAAACACGTCTATATCGCGCTGAATAAGCCGGTAGGGATCACGAGTACGACGGAGAGTCATGTTAAAGGCAATATCGTCGATTTCGTCGGACATCCGGAGCGGATCTTCCCGATCGGCCGCCTTGATAAAGACTCTGAAGGGCTGATTTTGCTGACGAACGACGGGGATATCGTCAACAAAATTTTGCGGGCCGAAGGCAAACATGAGAAGGAATATATTGTGACGGTGGAGCGTCCGATGACGCCCGGCTTCTTGAAGGCGATGAGCGAAGGCGTGAAGATTTTAGGCCAGATGACCTTGCCCTGTAAAGTGACCCGGGTTTCGGACCGGGTGTTTCGGATTATTTTAACGGAGGGGAAAAACCGGCAAATCCGCAGGATGTGCAGCGCGCTAGGTTATGAGGTGCGCAAGCTGCAGCGGATCCGGATTATGAATATCCACCTGGGCGGGCAAAAGACCGGCACTTGGCGGGACCTGACCGAGCGGGAGAAGCGGGAGCTCGGCGAAGCGCTGAACTATACGCTGACCTAAAAAACGAATCAAGAGCGAACGAAGGCAGACCCTCTGACGTGAGGGTCTGCCTTCGTGGTTTGCGCGTATGCCGCCGCTTAATGCGCCGCAGTAACGCCAAGCTGTTGATTCCTGTCCACATATTTGCGGATGATCGAGACTTCAACCCGGCGGTTTTGGGCTCTTCCTGCTGCCGTATCGTTGCCGGCGACGGGGTGATATTCGCCGTAGCCGATCGCGCTGAATTTCTTCGGATCCAGGTTGGAGTTCAACAGCAGGATCTTCATGAAGTTCAAGGCGCGCTCCGCGCTCAAATCCCAGTTGGACGGGAATTCATAGGTGGAGATCGGGACGTTGTCCGTATGCCCGGAAACGATCACCTCATAGTCCGGAAACTCCTGCAGCATCGTCGAGATCGCTTTGGCGAGCTGACGGGATTCCGGCTTGACCTCGGCTTTACCCGAAGCGAACAACGCTTTGTCGCTAATGGTGATCATTAATTGCGATTGGTTGAGCTTTGTATCGAGATCGTCGGTCAGCCCGTTTTGTTTAATATAATTGTCCAGCTGCCGCTTTAGGGCCTCCAGGCTTTCCTGTTCCTTGCGCATCAGCTCGCTGTTGTTCTTGATCATGGAAGAGGATTCCGGCTGCTTGTCCAGTCCGTTGGACGAATCCTGTTTTTCGGTCATGGACGTTTGGTCCAAAATGCTGACGCTTCCGGTAAGGATACTATTGAACGCCTGGCTCATTTCTTCAAATTTCTTGGCGTCGATCGTACTCATGCCGAACAAGACGATGAACAGCGCCAGCAGCAGCGTCATTAAGTCGGAATAAGGAAGCAGCCAGCTTTCGTCGGCATGCTCCTCGTGATCCTGGTGTTTATTCTTTTTGCTCACCTTCATTTACCCCCTTTTCTAAAATTTCCGCACGTTCGGCAGGGGTTAAGAACACGGCCAGCTTCTGTTGAATGGCGATGGTGGATACGCCGGATTGAATCGACAGCAGTCCCTCCACCATCATTAATTTCACTTCCATCTCTTTTTTGGAGAGACGTTTCAATTTATTGGCGATCGGATGCCACAGCACATAACCGGTAAAAATACCAAATACGGTGGCGATAAAAGCGCCGGAAATCGCGTGGGACAATTTTTCGATATCACTCATATCCGAAAGGGCCGCAATCAGACCGACGACGGCGCCGAGAACGCCTAGGGTCGGCGCATACATCCCAGCCTGGGCAAAGATCTGCGCCCCGACTTTATGCCGTTCTTCGGTAGCCGCAATGTCTTCCGTAAGCACGTCCTGAACGAATTCCTGGTCGTTGCCGTCGATGATCATGCGCATGCCTCCGCGCAGGAAGTCGTCATCGATTTCTTCGACTTTCGCTTCCAAGGCCAGGAGTCCTTCGCGCCGGGTAATCGTGGCCCACTCCGTAAACAACGTAATCAATTCAGCTTTGGTGATCATCTTCGGTTGAGAGACGATCAATTTAAGCAGCTTGGGAAACTTTTTCATATCCGCCATAGGGAAGGCCATGAACAGCGACGCCGCGGTTCCGACGAATATGATGACGAAGGCCGCTGGGTTGGAGACCAAGCTTCCAATAGGCGCACCTTTTAGAAACATCCCTACAATGAGCGCAACGAATCCAAGAATAAGTCCGATAATCGATGAAATTTCCATTGTACACCTCGTCCTTGAGTTAAATTGAATCCTTTCTTTCTTTCCGCATCCTTGCGGAAAAGACGTTACTGCTGCCTAAAAAAAGATTTATCTATTTTATCGACAGTTTTCCCTTTTTTTTTAAGTGGTTTTTTCAGGTATAATAAGATCATAGCCTGAATACCAGGGCTATCAAGGGAGGATATCACGGTGGGAGTAAAGCACGGAAGAGATTATGAATATATTTTGGCCGACCTGACAAAAGCGGTGGGCCGGATTTCCGATAGCTACCTTTTCTTTGATATGGAATCGTCGGAGTGGGCGGGATTGGCGGACGAGGAGCGGGCCGAAGTGCAGGAAGCGCTGGCTGAAGACCTGTTTTTTGCGTTAGGAGCGGAACCCGTTCTTGAGGTGGGGAGCGCGATCGTTATTTATGATCCTGAGGGGCACCGCATCAATTTTCTGATCGGGGACGAAGAGCTTACTTCCGTGGCTTTGATCTAGAGAGATTTGGTTTGGCACGGGATTCCGTGGTAAAATAGTTAGTCAGGAAGCATTACGCATGTTCAGGTTGTATGTGGAATAAAATAGTTGAGGACGGGGCCGGAAGCTTAGGTCCCGATGCGCCAGGGGATGCTTACATAACTAGGAGTTCTTGAAGAGAACGGGGAGGATAAATGATGCCGTTTACACCGCAAGAAGTACAAGCGCATTTGGAAAAGCTGGAAGGCTGGGAACTTGAGGAAGGACGATGGATCTTCCGCAAATATACGTTCTCCAATTTTATGAAAGGCATTGCTTTCGTGGATGAGGTGGCTGCGATTTCGGAAGCGTTTAATCATCATCCGTTTATTACGATCGACTATAAAACCGTGACTCTTCGGCTGACTTCATGGGAAGAAGGCGGAATTACGGCAGTGGATATTAAAGAAGCGCAGCAATATAACGAGGCGTTCGAGAAAATGCGCGCCGCGGATTAGGCTAGGCAAAAAACGCCCGCCGGAAACGCTCAAGTTTCCGGCGGGCGTGCTTTTCATGTGCCGTTATTTTTGCCGTTATTTTTTCTCCGCGAGCCACATCGCGACGTTGGCAATTTCTTCATCCTTGAGCCGATCCTTGAAGGAAGGCATCATTCCGCCTTTGCCTTTGGTGATAATGCCGTAAAGCTGGTCTGCCGTCAGTTCTGCGCCGATCTTTTGCAGATTCGGTCCCGCGCCCCCTTGCAACTGATCGCCGTGGCAGGTGATGCAGTTTGCTTTTACGGTGGCTTCGGCTTGTGCCGCATTCATCGTAATTTCAGGCAATTGCGGTTTGGCTTCCTTGGCGGCCTGCTCCCGGCTCGGCAGGGTGAACATCAATACGATGGCCATAGCGCAAGCCACGAAGAACAATCCGCTCATGATCCACTTTTGCATTCCAATCGCCCCTCCTATGTAAGCTACCTTTTCCATTATAACGGAACATGCCGCTCGATCATAGTCTTTGTGTCAAAAATAGGAACAATTCCGTCGTGATTGCGGTAAAGTTTGTAATAAACTTCATAGCAAGTCCGATCTAATGGATCGGGAGCATTTTTAGGATGAGGGGTGAGACCCTCGATACACCATGCAATAAAAAGGCTTGGAGATGCCGCCAGGGGTCATTTTGTCGTAAAGGTCCGTGATGGTGAAGCCGGCCTTTTGATAAGCGCGAATCGCCCGGGTGTTCCACGTCAGCACTTCCAAATCGATCTCATGGCCCGGTTTCCGCCGCAGCGCCTCCTCGACGATCGCCGTTACAAACCGTTTGCCGAGCCCTTGTCCGCACAATTCCGGCTTCATACCGATACCGAGCCGCGTAACCCTTTCCAACGGGAAATATTGGGCAAATCCGGCGAGTTCTCCGTTCTCGTCCAGCACGGACACGTATTGCTCCGCTCTGATCGCCGGGTTGCCGAATTCGACATCGAGCGCTTTCATTTGTTCCCAAGGAAGCCAGCTGTAAACATCATAGGGAGAATCGTACCGCCAGGTGCAGATTTCTGCGCCGTGGCTCTCTTCCATGGGAACGATGCGAAACTGAACAATCGGTTTATCCATTGGGATCCTCCTTTAAAAACGGCATTCCTATTACCCTCACTCTAACGGGATTTACTTGACTTGTAAAGGTTCTGCCGTCTCTCGGACACCTGTGGATTTATGGAAATCAACAAAAAATCGGTAACCTTTTGGCGTGTCGCTTCGTTATATAGATAGGGATGAAAAAAACCGCAAGCCAATTCCGAAGATAAGCTTACGGCTGACAGGTCATGCGGAGCGAAATTAAGCGCCGGCGGAGGTTCAGGATTCCGCGGCGTATACGGAATAACCGTATTTGCTGAGCACCCGCTTCGCGCCAACGAAGCGGTTCTGGTAATAACTGCTGCTCAATTTGTCGATCCGGATTCCTTTGGATGAAGAGGCATGGGCAAATTCTCCGTCGCCAACGTAGACGCCCACATGCGATACTTTTCCGCCACCCAGGGTGTTAAAGAAGACAAGATCGCCGGCTTGCAGCTTGCTTTTTGATACCGGAGTTCCTACCTTGTATTGGGCCGTGGATACGCGAGGAAGCGTAACGCCCATTTGTTCGAACACATACCGCGTAAACCCGGAGCAATCAAATCCGGCCGTACTGGTGCCGCCGTATTTGTAAGGCGTGCCGTACACGGAATTGACGATGTTGGAGAGCGACGTTTCCTGCTCGTCCGCAAAGGCGCTTCCCGTTCCCAGACTGAAACATAGAGCCAAACTCGTTACCGCTGCTGCTAAAGTCTTTCTCAAGATGTCTAACTCCTTCCAAGGCCTGCGAGGTTAGCTTAAGGATTCGGTTGAAGGCTCCCTATGATCCCTTTGAAGCGGGATCAATTCACCCTGACTGATGTGGTTCCCCCGTTTCCCGGGTGCGGGGAATTCGGCAGTTTCATGTAGTATGCACCCAAAAACGACGTCACAACAAAAATTACAAAGTTGTTACTATTTCTGTTGGTCATTTTACCAAAGTGGGCCAACATTGGCAAGTTTCCCGGCAAAAAGGATGCTTTTGGCCTGTGTGAGGAGCGGAGTGATCTGGGTATTGATTCCTAAGGGGGATCATCCGTAGACAGGAAAAACCCGCAGGAGACGTGGTATCCCAATCATCCCTGCGGGTTTGTCGAATTCGTTATGGATTGCGACTACTGTTCGGCTGTCACAGCTTCAAATTTCTCGGAGCTCATAATGCGCTTAGCTCCAACATACCGCTTCTCGTAGTAACTTTCGCTCAGTTTGCTGATGACAACTCCTTTGGAAGAAGAGGCATGCGCAAATTTGCCGTCGCCGACATAAATACCAACATGAGATATGCCATCGCCGGAAGTGTTGAAGAACACCAGATCGCCTGCGATTAATTCATCCTTGGAAACGCTTGTTCCCATCTCAAATTGGGAGCCCGATTGATGAGGAAGATCGATGCCGAGCTTGTTAAATACATACATCGTAAATCCGGAGCAATCAAAACCGGACGTTGTTGTTCCGCCTGCGGAGTAAGGAGATCCGAGGCCTTCTTCAATGGCGCTGTCCAGTTTGGAATCCGCGAAAACGCTGCCGGTTCCGATCGTGAAAAGCAATGCAAAACTTACTGCTGTTACGGTCAAACGCTTTTTCAAGAATTATGCTCCTTCCAATGCCTACGAGGTTAGCTTAAGGATTCGGTTGAAGGTTCCCTATGATCCCTCGCTTACGAGATCAATTCACCCAAAGTGGTTCCCCCGTTTCCCCGGCGCAGGGAATTCGGCTTTGATTTCTCACCTGATAAGACTTATTCGACGTAACTTGCTATTTTCCTGCCAAAGATGACAAAAATAATTACAAAACTGTTACTGAAATTGTGTTGCTGTTATTTTAACAAAGACAGGGATCATTTGGCAATGGTTAATTCGCGAGACTAAGAGGGGAAAACCTGACACAAGGCCTTCGCAAAGTCGCGGAGGCCTTGTGCCGTAAAGGTTTCAGAGAGATGAAAAAATTTTAACTTTTCTCGGTTTTTGTCTGCCAGAGGCGATATTGCGAGGTGACCTGCCAAATTTTAAAAGCGCTGCGACAGAGAGGATAGGTTTGCTGGAGGATCAGCGCCAGCATTCCGGTCCAGATCCAGGAGACCGTTCCGAACAGCAGGAACACGCCCAGCCCGAATGCGCCCAGTATGCAGGAGATCCCGATGCCCTGAAGAAGGTGCCGGAAGCAGACGAGGAGGGAACCCCAGACGCTTGATTTGAACAAGTACCCAAATTGTACGTAGAGAATGCATTGTCTCACCAGCCAGCCGTATACGAACCAGCCCAGGATGTAGATGAGACCCTTCAGCAGCGGGGCCATCTGTCCTCCGGCCCCCAGCAGATGCGGCCATAAAACAAGGAGCTTGGGAATAACCCAGAAGGCCGGGATAATGATTAAAATAAGTTCAATGGCATAAAACAGGACAACCGGCTTCCAGAATTCTTTCATTCCGCGGAACAACGGCAGTCCGTGTCCACGGCTCTCGGAGGGGACAAGCCCGTATAGAATTCCCGCTTGAATAAGAGGCGTGAGCAGGAGGCGTAGGACCGCCATGCCGATCAGCAATCCTAAATAGAGGCGGACGTCCGGATTGCTCCCCAAATGGATACGCCCTTCCAGCAGGAACAGAATTCGGCTGAGTTGCGTGGGCGGCGGATCCGGATGCCTTTGCAGTAGCGCGGTAACGGCGGTATCGACCAGGCGGTACAAAAACAATCCCCACAGCAGTTGATACAGGAACAAAATGATGACGGAGGGAAACTGGCTTTTCAGCAGGCTCCACCCCTGACGCACATAAGTCATATTTTCACCTCTTAAAAGTTTTGCGAGCGTTGCTTTACTCGATATGCTTCGAGCAAAACTACTTCAGAAGCATAAGCTGAGTTCTGCCGGCGTTTACCATATAAGTGTTCCGAGCAGGGCTTCCAGCAGCTTGGTCACGCTCATATTGGAGCGCGAAAGAAGGGGCTCGGGTACTTCCGTCTTCAAATAATTGTTGATGTGTTTGTTTTCGACCACCAGCGAATAGTCGGGATCGATTTGCACCCAAGCAAGCGGTTCCTTGTATTGCAGTTTAAGCTCGACGCGGCTGTCCTCGCCTCTCCATTGTTTTCGCACCGTATGGCCGTCCTTGAACGTGAACTGCAAGGGTACCTTCGGATAGGTCGCCCCTCTGCGGGAGATGACGACGGTGGATTCGTAAACGGCGGTCCCGTCCTGGAGGAGCGGATTCACCGTGATTTTGTCGACGGAGAAGTCGGCCATTTTGCCATCGTATACATACTGCGAAAAATAGTTTTTCCAGCTGCGCCCGGTGACCTGTTCGACCACCCGCTGGAAATCGGCCGTCGTTGGATGTTTAAAGCGGTACTTGTGGGCGTATACCGTTAAAATGCGCTTCATCGTTTTGCTTCCCACCTGGCGTTCAATATCGAGCAAAATAAGCTTGCCGCGGTAATAGACATTTTTGGTATAACCGTCGCTGGATCCGTACTTCCAGGCGTTCTGGGTCAGCGGAGCCGGTGAGGAAATCAGGGCGGCCTGGATCGGGAGCGCCGGGGTGATGCCGAACTCCTGCTCCATTAATTTGTCCTCCGCATAGGAAGCGAAGCCTTCATCCAGCCAAGCCTCTTCAAATTCATTGCTAGCGATCATGCCGTAAAAAAACTGGTGCGCGATTTCATGAATGACCGTCCGCTCCAGCTCATCGTAACCGGGAGAATCGCCGCTAGCGCCAAAAGCGGTCACAAGCGTCGGGTATTCCATCCCGCCGGCTCCGTTTCCGTCCGCGGGGGGCACCACGATGGACAGGGTGGAATAAGGATACCGTCCGTACCACCTGCTGAAATTGGACAAAGCCGATTTGGCCGCATAGAAGTAGCGCTCTTTCAAATCCTGATGGGCGGGGTCCAGGTAAAGCTTGATCCGCACGCCCGGCACCTCGGAGGAGGAAAAAGGCTCTTCCGCGTAAATGAAATTGGGGGAAGCCGCCCAGGCGAAGTCATGAACATCGTCGGCGTAAAACTGCACCGTTTTCCGTCCGCCTTTGACGGCGGCTTTTTTCGTCTGAAATCCGGTAGCGGCAACGGTATAGGCTTCAGGCACATTAATTCTCACGCTGTATATGCCAAAGTCGGCATAGAATTCGGAATTTCCGTGGTATTGATGGAGATTCCAGCCTTCCGCCGCGCGCCCCCGGGTGCCCGCAGGCTCATACACGCTGATTTTCGGAAACCACTGCCCGGCCATCACGAAATTCCCCGCCGTCCCCATCCGCGCAAAAACCTTCGGCAGCTTGACGGTGAACTTCATCTTCAACGTAAGGCTTTCCCCGCCTTGAACCGCTACGGGCAGACGGACTTTGGCCAAAGTTTTGTCCTTCGCGTTGCCGTCATCCGGCTGCACATACTGCAGCCGGTGGAGCAGGGAAATGCCGTCCGTCGTCCGCAGCTCGGTGATTTCCATGGAGCCCCAGCCGTCCTTAGGCATGATATCTCCGCGCAGCTTGCCGCCCGATTCTTTCATAAACGTGGTGTCCGGTGAGGAGAAGGCGTTAGGGTACAAGTGCAGATAAATTTCGTTGACCGTTTTTTTTCCGGGATGGGTCCATGTCAACGTCTCCGTGCCGATAAGCGTTCCGTCCCGTTCATTAAGCGCAACGTCGATGTGGTATTCGGCGACCCGGTTGCTGAGCACCTCCGCCTTCGGCTGTTGAATGCTTTCGGCCTGCGGTGCGGCCGGGGTTTGTCCGGTTTTTTGGACGACCTTGGGCTTGCCCTTTTCCGGGGCGAACGAAGCCGCATTTTCCGGGCCCGCGTGGAGGGCATACCCAGCCGTTCCGAGAATTAAACACAAAGCAAGGATGGAAATGCCATAGATCTTAGTACGTCGGGTCATACAATGGATACCTCCCGTTGACAAGCATCTACAGCATGTATATGTTTGCTTTTGGCAGATTATTAGCTAAAATTGAATTAATCAATAAGGCCCCAGATTCACGATAATGGAGGACATTATGGATCAATCACCAAAAACGGGTAAAAAAATCTTCGCCCTGAATATCATCAGCAACGATGAGAAAAGTAAGCATAAAGGTTTTGGCGCAGGCTCCATCGATTTGAACAGCATGTCACCGGTCATCATCGACGGCGATGAAGCGTACATCGATGTCGGGGCGATGCACGCCAAAAGTAAGGTGGAAAAAGGCATCAAATTTTCGATGAACCGGGAGGATGTCCCGAACGGACGGCAGGTTTGGATCGTCTGGGTCGCGGTCGACCGCGGACCGGAAGGGCAATTTTACGGCGGGATGACCGCCTGCGAGATGTGGATCGATACAGAGGCGCGGCGCGGCTGGAAAATCCTTGCCGACCACGTCAATAAAATGGACTACGCCCTGAAGCGGCGGGTCATCCTGGAGGGATTGACGGCGGCGCAAAAAGCGGCGCTTAAAAACCTGTTGATCGATACCAACGCCGAGTGGTGGGAGCGCACGCCGGAAGAGCTGAAGAGCGCATTGAAAGCTTAAAAGTCCGTGAGATGCAGATAAAAAACAGTGAACCCTTGCCGTCCAGCCTGCGGCAAGGGTTCACTATTTTTTTCGGCATATATGGAACCTATACCTCAACTTTCGCAGAGCAAAAATTAGCTTGAGTCCCTGGGTTGAAAGCTTGAGGATAGGGAAGTGGGGGTGGACGGTAGATCAACACTCCCTGTCCGGAGACTTTGCACGATTATCCCGTTTGATCAGGTAGCAGAGAAACAGACAAGCTCGGGAGAAGATATATTTGGTGGAGAAGCAGATAGGTTCGAGATAATTTAGACGGCCTTAGGAGAAGAAATCAGGTTTAGAGGGGTGAAGCAGACCGGACAAGAGATCAAGACAGGAAATCAAGAGAGGAAATCAAGACAGGGGATCAAGGACAAGACGCAAAGGAAACGAAAAGACCGTGATTTTGTTGTAGCCTGAACTCCTTCCATCTGCAGCAACGCCCGCACTGTTCATGGTAACCCCTACCCATTAAATTGATCTTCATCAAGTACCCCTACCGTTCCAGCGTCCTGATCAGGCTGCTGCCCCAAGAGGCTGGTTCGGTTGGCGTGCGATCAGCCGGCGGTAAGGGATCGCCGGAATCGCCACACAAATGCGCAGCAGCTTCTGCCGCATTGTTTCTTCCTCTCCTTGCAGGCGCAGCCGACGGCGCCCGGTGTATTCGTTCAGATACGCCTGCAGATGCTTCAGTCCCAAGGCTCCATACGTACTCTTCAGCGATTCCCACGCCTCTCTTACCACTTTCCGCAAGGGCACATACAGCCGAAAGGCCTGAGGGAACGACTGCACCGCCGATGTATGGACATCCACATGCCCGCCAATAAACGCGATTAGATCGTGACGGTTTGCCCTTTTTTCGCCTCCCCGCTTATGCGGTACCAGGCGGATTTTGACCTGCTCCGGCTCGCCCGACTCCGTGACTGTGCATCCCGCTACGACCGCCGAGGCATACGGATGTGAAAGCTGACACCGGGACGGATTACGCCCATACTGATCGCTGTTCACCTTCACGTCTCCGGAAAGCAGCTCCCGGGCATCGAACTCCCCCACGGCATGGCGTATTTTGTGCAGCATTGACCAAGCGGTCTTGTAGGTGACCCGGACCACCTTACTCAGCCGCAGCGCCGAGATGCCTCCCTCAAGCAGGAATAAATCCAGGGCCTCGAACCACTTGAGCAAGGGCAAATGCGTTCCTTCAAAAATCGTGCCGACCAAAGGCGACGTTTGATGCTTGCACTTTCCGCACTCGAATAAGGGGATATGCCGGGAAGTCAGACGGCTGCACCAGGTGTGATCACAGCGCGGGCAGACAAAGCCGCTTGGCCACTTCATCGCGATTAGCGCCTCCATGCAGTCCTGTTCGCTGTTAAAACGGTTGCTGAATGGCTGAAGTTCCGTTCCCGCATTGATCTCCATGTTTGCTCGCCCCCGAATCAAGAATACACGAACATAAGTTCCGTTTATTTCATTATACCAAACACACGTTCCCTTATCAAGCTAAAAATTTCACCTTAACCGCCTCATTTTTTCCTCAGCTTTTTTGTGTTTTTTCTTCTCTTTTTTTGGAACCCTTGACTTGCTCTAGCCCCACCCCTGCTCCCTGTTCCTTAACGAAGGGGATAATCGTGCAAAGGCAGACAGCAGGCAGGGACACCAAGACACGAACGCTTTAGACAGTCCTTTTGGACAGCCCCCTCACCTGGCGTCGATTTGTGACACTCCTCGAGACGGCCACGGTGCAAAAGGTAGATACACTAACCTCGCCGAATCGTGAAGCCTCTACATCGTTGACGTTTCCTCAACGAAGTAGCCCAAAAAGCTGTGAAGACACTGTCCGCCAATGATTCAACGTCACTTAAACCCGGCCAATTTTGCTTAGACAAATAACGCCTCCTCACAACCATTAGAATGGGGAATAGGTCTTTTTTTGTAAAATAGCCGCAGCTACAACTGTTAAATCTCCGGTGGGCACAATTTCGATTTCGAAAATCTTTTATTAATCGGTTTTCTTAGAAAGTACTGGTAAGATCAAACGATTTGCCGCCTTCTGGGCTTAAATTGAAACCCTCTCAATCGAAATGGAGAATGGAGCCGGTCCGCCCGGTGTAGGCCAGCCCGTCATCAGCGTTGAGACCGTTGATTTGAATCCATTGGATGTCGTCCTCTTGGCGAATGATTTTGCGTGTTTCATCGGTTGATCCTCCTACTGAACAAGTAGATACGTAGAATTAAACGGATGAAACACGCCAAAGTTGTGGGATAAAATGGAATCCAGTCCTATTCCTAATTCGTCCAAACAACGGCCTGCTTATCAACGACCGAAACGTACGGGTTATCGCGGAGATAAAATCGCCATGGCTTTTCGGTATATTCCGCGGCGTAAGCGATATTGATCCGCGGCGCCTGCATAACGGCGCCGCCGGGCGCGCCGTCTCCGGCTTCCAGCCACAGCGCCGCCCCGGGCTCGCGGAGCGGCACGCCGTTCAGCGACTTGTCGATGTCCAGGGCACGGCACAGCCTGCCCGGTCCTCCCGACAAGTCGACCGGACGGCGTGCGTTCGTGCCGCGGCGCTGGCGCATCAGCGCTTCATCGGCCGGGGACAGCGGCTCCACGGCGCGGATCAGCACCGCCTGCGGATCGTCCGGCACGCCGGTAACCACGTTTAGGCAGTTGTACATGCCGTAAATCAGGTAAATATAGGCGATGCCACCCTCGCCGAACATCACCTCGGTGCGTGCGGTGCGGCGCCCGCCGAAGGCGTGGCTGCCTTTATCCTCCACGCCTCCGTAGCTCTCGGTTTCCACGATGCGGCAGCGGATGTCGCCGTCCTCCGTCCGGCGGACCAGCGTGTGCCCCAGAAGCAGAGGGCCGGCTTTCAGGGCGGTGAGCCGATAAAACTCCGGAGGCAGCGGGCGGCCGGGGATGATTTTTTTCGCGATTTGGTTCATATCCAAGGGAGTCTCCTTTAAAGAGGTGTTTGAAGTTGCATTTTAAGCTTTGCAGTTACAAACTAAACTCCTTTTTATGGTATAGAACCGGGCGCGTTTCGTCCACACATCATGAGAGTGCCGCCTACCCGCTTCAGTCCATCCACCAGCGTTTCAAATCGTTCCACCAGGAATGGGTTTCCCGCTTCTCCGTCTGAGCCGGTTCCGGGAGCGGCTCCGGCTTTCCTTCCCCGTGCGCTTCGCAGTATTCCGTCGGTTCGGTTCCCTGGATGAACACCTCCAGCTTCTTGTCGGGGCAGTCCGTCGTCGCCAGCTTGCCGGTCTCCGGGTCGATATAGACGCTGACGACACCGTCGGGAATCGGAAAAATTTTCGGCGGCACTTTCTCCAATGCTTTTTCCGTATATTTGGCAAAAATCGGCGCAGCCTTTCGCGATTCCGCGGTGCCGAGCGTTTTGCCCTTGTCGTACCCGACCCAGACGGCGGTGGACAGCTCCGGCGTAAAGCCGACAAGCCAGGCGTCCGTGCCGGTCGTGCCGGTTTTGCCCGCCACCGGGCGCTTGATTTCGCCCGCCACCCGGTTCCCGGTGCCCCCGGTTTCAAATACGCTCTCCATTAGGCTGGTTAGCACGTAAGCCGCCGCCGGATCGACGATTTGCTCGGGCTTGGGCGTTTTGGCCTCGTACAGTACGCGCCCGCTGGAGTCGGTGATTTTCAGCACGGCCACCGGTTTAACGCTCCGGCCCTGATTGCCGATCACCGCAAAAGCGGTGGCCATTTCGAACGGGCTGACCGGGGATGTGCCCAGCGCCAGCGACGGCACCGGCTGCAGCGGGCTGGTGATCCCCATTTTCCGGCCCAGCTCGATCACCTGTTCGGCGCCGACGGTCAAAATCGTGTTGACGGCGTAAATGTTGTCCGAGTGGGCGATCGCCTGGCGCATGTCGATTTCTCCCAAATATTTGTCCCCAAAATTTTTCGGACTGTAGGTTTTGCGGTTGTCGTCATAATGAAACAGCGTGGGCTGGCTGCTGAACTTGCTGGCGCTCGTCATTTTGCCGGAGGCCAGCGCGGACAAGTACATGATCGGCTTAAAGCTGGAACCCGGCTGGCGGGTCGTGGCAAAGACATGGTTGTATTGGCTCTGCTTGTAATTGGCCCCGCCGACGAGCGCCTTGACGTATCCGTTGCGCGGATCGATGGAAATCAGGGCGGCTTCCAGCTCCGGCGTGTTCCCCAGCTCCGAGGCCACGGCCGCCTCCGCCGCCTGCTGGGCGTCCGGATCGAGCGTCGTGTAAATGTTCAGCCCGCCATGCTCCAGCAGCGTTTCATCGAACCCCAGTTCATCCACCACGACGCTGCGGATGTAATCGCGGAAGTAAGGAGCTTTGTCCACGGGATTTTGCTGCTTCGGCGACTGAAAGGCCAGCATCTCGTCATAGGCGCGATCCGCCTCCTCCCGGGAAATGTCCCCGGTAGCGACCATGGCCGAGAGTACGGTGCGCTGCCGGTCTTTGGCGTTTTTCATATGATTAAAAGGCGAATAATACGTGGGCCCCTTGGGCACTCCGGCCAGCATGGCGCTTTCGGCCAGGCTCAGGTCTTTGGCGGGCTTGCCGAAGTACATTCGCGCGGCGGCCTCGATTCCGTATGAGCCGTGGCCGTAGTAAATTTCGTTCAAATACATGCGGAGGATGTCGTCCTTGTCGTATTTCATTTCCAACTGGGCCGTGTATAAAGCCTCTTTAATTTTTCGCGACCAGGTCCGCTCATGGCTGAGAAACAGATTGCGGGCGAGCTGCTGCGTCAACGTGCTGGCCCCTTGAACATTGCCCATCTCCTTTAAATTTACAAGGGCCGCACGGGCCATGCCTTTCAAGTCAAAGCCGAAATGATCGTAAAAATGCCGGTCTTCGGTTGCCAGTGTCGCCTTGATCAGCCAAGGTGAAATCTCCGGGAGATCCACGCTTTCGCGGTTTTTGCCGCCGTCCGAAAAAACGGCGATCGTGTTCCCCTTGCTGTCGATCAACTGCGAGTTTCGGTCGGAATCCGCCAGGGGCAGATCGGCCTGATACAGGTATAGCAGCAGGATGCCAGCGGCGCATACGCCCAGCAGTCCGGCGCCGAGCGTAAGCTTGAACAGCAGCCGCCAAGCCCGGCGGGGCTTGCGCTGGTGGTATCTGTCACTGCGAGCGAGTTTCTGCACGGAAGGGCTCTCTCCTTTCAAAGCTCTATACTGAACCGTTGCTGCGGTGTTCCCGAACCGTTTCTTTTTAGTATGGGAAAGTTTGGGGGAGATCATTCATCGGAGCCGTTTCAATACGCTAGTCATTGCCAATCGGGCTAATATCCGAGTTGCTTTAAGCGCTTAGGCGGATCGTGTGTTATTATCTTTTTGTTTGGTACAATATAGGAAGTGAGCTTTGCTGCAGCGCGAACTGGAAAACGGCCCCGGCCGAACACTATTCTGGCGGAAAGAAGGTTGGTACGATGGAACTGTGGTTTACGGAGAAGCAGACGCCGGTCTTTGGCATTACGGCGAAAATACGCGAAACGCTGGTCACGGAAAAAACGGAATTTCAGGACCTGGCGATGATCGATACCGAGGAATTCGGGCGGATGCTGGTGCTGGACGGCATGGTGATGACGACGGTCAAAGACGAGTTCGTTTATCATGAAATGATGGCCCATCCGGCGCTCTGCACCCATCCAAACCCGAAGCATGTGCTAGTGGTTGGCGGCGGCGACGGCGGGGTGATCCGCGAAACGATCAAGCATCCGGAAGTGGAAAAGGCGGTGCTGGTGGAGATCGACGGCAAGGTCATCGAATATTCGAAAAAATATTTGCCGGAAATCGCCGGCGCGCTGGACAACCCCCGGGTTGAAGTTCAGGTGGCCGACGGCTACATGCATATTATAGAAAGCAAAAATAAGTACGACGTCATCATGGTTGATTCTACCGAACCGGTGGGACCTGCGGCGCCTTTGTTCGAGCGCGGATTCTACCAAGGCATTTACGAAGCGTTGAAGGACGACGGCATCTTCGTTGCCCAGACGGACAACCCCTGGTTTAAGGCGGATTTGATCCAAAGAGTGAACAAGGACGTCAAGGAGATTTTTCCGATCGTCCGCGTATACGGAGCCAACATTCCCACCTACCCGAGCGGATTATGGACGTTCACAATGGGCAGTAAGGTGCATGACCCTCTGGAAGCGAAAGAGTCGAAAATCCCCGAGCTGGATACCAAATACTACACGCCGCGGATTCACAAGGCCGCGTTTGTGCTGCCGAAATTCGTGGAAGACCTTGTGAAATAGGGACGCCGCATGAGACCGATCTCTTGCCAATCTCGGCAACGTGTTCATTTGCAGCTTTTGTGAAGCAGACAAGGAAAGCATCCGTTCGTCCTGCCTTGGGCGGCGGATGCTTTTTTTGTTGGCGTGGGACTTTTTGAATAGGTCAGGGGTTGGGAAAACATGCCATTCGTACCATGAGCAATGCAACCTGAGTATGATAGTATGAATTATGTCATTATTTGTTGAATTAAGGCGGGATGGCAATCAAATGAACAGAACTCTACGAAACGCAATGGCATACGCGATGATGATATTGGTGGTTCTCGTTGCCGGATGGTTATTTTACGGACTGCCTGGGAATAAATCGCACTCCTCCGACTACGGACAAAGGGGGGATCAGGCGGCGGAAATGCCGGCCGACCCGGCGGATTCCGCGGTGAAGCAGCCGGACGCGGCCGAATCTCCTTATTTGCTGGATCATCTTCCTTTTAAGGAAGAGGATGTCACCGCGGTTACGGCCAAGTCGGACAGCGGCAGCGTGCAGGTTCCCGCGGAGCGGCAGGCGGCGCTGCTGCAATCGCTGCGGCTTACCGATATGCAGGGGGCGGCGGTGAAGGAGAGCCCGGAGGCCGAGCGGAAGCCGGTAGTCTTGCAATTTGCGTTAAAAAATTCAAGCTACGAGCTAACCTATGACCTGGCGCTGAATGCTTTTCAATATGACGGACACGCCTATTACGCCGATGATCAAGTGCTGCTGCTGATGCAGGGGCTTTTCCGCGAAAACGGGCAACTGGCTTCGCTCGATGCGCTGCTGGAGCAGGCGCGAGTAGAGCAGGAACAGGCCGGCGCCGCGGAGCCTCAGGCGCTGGAAGCCACCCGGGCCGAAGTGGACGGGCTGGACTTCGATGGCTGGGAGCGGCGGCTTGCGGAGGAACCGGCGGAGAATGTCCTGTGGGAAAAGCCGTTTTACGATGACAGCGCGGGGCGGGTAAAACAGGCCAGACTGTATAAGGATGGCGTGCTGGCGCTGAACCGGATCATCGTTTTCACGGCGGCGGACCATCAAACCGCGGACGGAGTCAAAGCCGGCATCGGAGAGGACGACGTGATGGACAAGCTGGGGCCCCAGGCGCTTAAGCTGGTAAGCCGCTGGAGTTACAAGGTCGGGGATTATTATCGGTTCCATGTGTACTTCCAGGACCGAAAAGTAAAATACGTCGTGTTAAGCCAGCCTTTGTAAGGCAGGACGAGCCGCTGATGAAGCGGCTTTTTTAGTTGTTAAGAAGGACGGGCGCCAAACGCGGGCATACTGTGCATATTGAATTGCCGGGACGAACTGGATATAGTAGTACAGTAAGAAACGATGTAATATATAGAGTACGGAATGAGGGTTTGATGCGTATGCCGGAGATGCGCCCGGTCAAGCTTGTGTTGACGAGCCGGCAGGGACAAGACGAGACGGTGCAGTCCCTGACAGGAAATGCGATGATTCGGGACGGAGCGGTCTACATCCGTTATAATGAGCCGGTGACGGAGCCGGCCGGCGGGATAACGCGAACGATGGTTAAAATTACCGGGGAAGAACTGAAGATCATGCGGCACGGGGACGTGGAGGCGGAGCAAACGTTCCGCGCCGGACAACGGCTGCCGGGTTTTTACCGCTCCCCATTTACCCGTTTTAACTTGTCTACCGATACCGTAAAAGTGGATTCCCGTCTGAATGGCGTGGCCGGCCTGGTCACCTGGGAATACGATTTGTACGTATATGAGGAGTTATCGGGACATTTTGCAATCAGTTTACATATACAGGAGGAAGTTTGATATGCCACACAATCCGTTGGAACAAATGAACCAGGCGTTAAAGGAAGCGATTCTGGAGGCGATCGCCGCCGCCGGGCTGGCGCAGCCTGAGGAAATCCCGGCCATCGTGCTGGAAGTGCCGAAGGACAAGGCGCACGGCGACTTCGCCACCAATGCGGCTATGCAGCTGACGCGCATCGCGAAGAAAAACCCGCGTCAAATCGCCGAAGAAATTTTGGCCAAGCTGGATTATTCGAAAGCCGGGATCGAAAAGGCGGAAATCGCCGGTCCCGGGTTCATCAATTTTACGCTGGGCAAAGGGTATCTGTACCCGATCCTGCTGGAGGTTTACCGCGCGGGGGAAAACTACGGCCGCATCCAGCAAGGCAATGGGCAAAAGGCCCAGGTCGAATTCGTCAGCGCCAATCCGACGGGCAGCCTGCATTTGGGCCATGCGCGCGGCGCGGCGGTCGGCGACGCGCTTTGCAACTTGCTGGATTTCGCCGGATACGAGGTAACGCGGGAATATTACATCAACGACGCCGGGAACCAGATCGCCAACCTGAGCAAATCGATCGAAGCCAGATACCTGCAGGAGCTTGGACAGGACGCGGAAATGCCGGAAGACGGGTATCACGGCGAAGACATTAAAGGCTTCGCCCGGGAACTGGTGGCGGAACAAGGCGATAAGCTGCTGTCGATGGAGCCGGAGGCGCGTGCGGCTTTTCTGCGCAAATATGGGCTGGAGAAGGAACTGGCGAAAATCAAACGCGACCTTGAACGTTTCCGGGTCCGCTTTGACGTATGGTTCAGCGAAACTTCCCTTTACGAGGACGGGCAGGTGGAAGCTTCGCTCGCCGAACTGCGCGAGAAAGGCCAAACCTACGAGCAAGAAGGGGCAACCTGGCTCAAAACGACGGATTACGGCGACGACAAAGACCGCGTGCTGGTGAAAAACGACGGCACCTACACTTATTTGACCCCGGATATCGCTTATCACCGGAACAAATACGACCGCGGGTTCGACCGCATCATCAACATTTGGGGCGCCGACCACCATGGCTATATTCCGCGCGTCAAGGCGGCGATGCAGGCGATCGGCAAGGATCCGGAGAAGCTGATCGTGCTGATCGCCCAGATGGTCAGCCTGTTCCAGGACGGCGAGAAGGTGAAAATGTCCAAACGGACCGGCAAAGCGGTTACGATGGTGGACCTGATGGACGAAGTGGGCGTCGACCCGATTCGCTATTTCTTTACGATGCGCAGCATGGACTCGCATCTTGATTTCGATATGGATCTGGCCGTTTCGACTTCGAACGAAAATCCGGTCTACTACGTGCAGTATGCGTATGCGCGGATCTGCAGCATTTTCCGCCAGGCCGAAGAACAGGGCATCAGCGTACCGGCGCCGGAAAACGCTGACCTAACCAAGCTGACGGCGGAGCATGAATTCGATCTGCTGCGGAAAATCGGCGAGCTGCCGGAGGAAATCGGCGTCGCGGCCGCCAACTACGCGCCGCACCGGCTGGTGCGCTACGTGTATGACCTGGCTTCGCTGTTCCACAGCTACTACCGGGCGGAGCGCGTCATCACCGACGACGCGGAGCAAACCGCGGCGCGGCTCGTGCTGCTCGGCGGCGTGCGGACGGCGCTCGCCAACGTGCTTGGCTTGATCGGCGTGTCCGCGCCGGAAAAGATGTGATTGTTGCGGCCCGGCCTTGGCTCCCGGGCGAAATGCAAGCCGCCTCTCCACGGTGCTACGGGGGAGGCGGCTTTTTGGTGCGCGGCCGCGCCTGTCCGCTCTGCCGGGCCGGCCATGCCCGTGCCGCTGCACCGGCCTCCCGGCGCCGGGCCTAGCTCCGCCGGGGCTTGGCGCGCAGCAGGCGGGCCGCGCTGACCTCGCCGGCGCCCTTTGCCTTGGCGCTGCTGGCGGAAGGGAGCGGGCGCGCGGTACGGCGCAGGCGGCGCTTGATCTCGCCCGGCTTCAGGTCGGGCTTCAGCGCCAACAGCAGGGCCACGGCTCCGCTGACGTGGGAGGTGGCCATGGAAGTGCCGCTCATCTCGCGGTACCCTCCGCCCAGCCACGAGGACGTTATTTTTTCGCCGGGGGCGTAAATGTCGATGTACGGGCCGTAATTGCTGAAGGAGGCGATGCGGCCGTCCCGCCCGGTAGCCCCGACCGAAATGGTCAGAGGATACCGGGCCGGGTAATCGGCGCTCCGGCCTTTTTTATCGTTTCCGGAGGAGGCCACGACAACGATCCCTGCGTTATGGGCTTTGCGAATGATGTTCTGCAGGGCTTCGCTGTTGCTTTTCATTCCGAAACTCATATTCACAATATGCATCCGGTTGCGGACGCACCAGTCGATCCCCAAAATAATATCGGAAACGTACGCGGATCCGTTATGATCAAACGCTTTAACAGGAAAGATCAGCGAGCGAGGGGCCACGCCCATCATGCCTTGCGATCCGCCCGAAGCGGCGATGGTGCCGGCAATATGCGTGCCGTGGCCGTTGTCGTCGTAAGGAAGGCTAATCCGATTCAGCAAATTGATCCCCCTTGCCAAAGAGTGGCGCAGGTCGGGATGGGCGAAGTCGGCCCCCGTGTCGATCACGCCGATGCGAATCCGGTATCCGGTCGAGACGGACCACGTTTCCGGCGCGCCGATGCGTTTTACTCCCCAGGGAATCCCGGAATTTTGCCCTTTGCCGGAAGGAGCGGGACTATGAACGCTGACTCGGGAATCCTCCTCGACGGAAAGGCCGAATCGGGAGCGGGCCGCTTCCCCTCGCAAGCCAAGGGGACAAATCAGGGCCTGCAGCAGCGGCGAGGTTCGGATTTGCCGCAGCGCCGGATGCTTTCGCTTATGCTGAAACAACTGACGTACGCATTCGGCGTATTCGGCCGGATGCGGGAAGCGGATGATGTAGCGTCCGCTTTTTCCGGAGGTGTCGACATGTTCGTTCAAATAACGCAGAAATCCGGAATAGTCCATATTCAAGTAGCCCCTCCTGACGAAGCGTGTTGCAGTATAGTATGACAATCCTCTCTCCAGCGAGTGGGGAAGAGTCCTGTTTTGCGGGAAATGGGCCTCTGACGGAAGTTAGGCTGCAACATGGCGTGTCAAAGCGGGAATCTGGACATAGGATGAAGGGAAGGCCGTTTTGGCGGCTTTCACCAACCTTGGGAGGGCCGCCAAGCCTTCTTTAGGGGAGGGTACAGTCAAGGGGCGGAGAACCGCGGGTTCTTCGCCTCCTTCCATTTTGCGGCCAAGACGCCTCGGAGGGCGGGCAACATGGCGGATGCGCTTCCGGTCCTGTTTTTAAAACTTGCAATTTAGTGGCAAATAGGTTTTACTAATGTGTGATATGGATATGTTAGTGAAGGAAAACGATCCGCGAGGGACGGTTTCGCCTTTGCTTTATAGTGAACTATTTGCGTGAGAGGAAGTGTCCGTAACGTGAGTACCCCGCTCAATTTGAACATCGACCCGGAGAAGGTTCAGGAAATCCCTATGGTCGACTTGGCCTTTATGATTCTGAAAGCGGCGAACACGCCGTATTACTACCGCGACCTGATGAACGAGGTTGCCAAGCTCCGCGGTATGACCGAGGAACAAATCAACGAAGCGATTGCTCAACTCTATACGGAAATTAATATCGACGGACGGTTTGCTTGCGTAGGCACCAATCTGTGGGGCCTTAAGCGCTGGTACCCGATCGACCGCTCGGAGGATCCGGTGGCCAGCTCCAAACGTCCGCGCATCATTAACGATGACGACGACGATCTGGAAGACGAGGATTTCGTGGAGGAAGAAGACGGATACATCTCCGACGAGGACGAAGACTACGACGCCTTGGACGAGGATGGGGACGACGAATTGTTCCCGGACGACGACGAAGACGATGTGGATGACGTCGAGGACGACACCCTGCTGGATGATGAGGAATTGGAGGACGAGGACGCCCTCGTCGACGAAGAAGACGAAGTGGAAAGCGAAGACGAGTACGACGACAGCGATGACGACGACTTGTAATGGGCTAGGACGTTTTTTTACCCGTTTTCCATGCGATAAAACGCCTTGAATTGTTCAACGCGTTCCCGCGGCGCCTCACTTGACACGGACAGGGGTAACGGGTAAACTATTGCATGGGCTTATGATTCAAACTTATAAAATAACGAATTTTCAAAAAAGTGCCCCGATTAACTCGGGTGTCACTTTTTTGTTTTTTTTATGCGCATTTGGCTATGCCGCCGTTTGTTGGGTTACGCTAATGATCGCTAACGATCCAAAGTTCCCGAATTTCTGGAGTCCAATTTTTTTGAAACATGTACTATCTTTAGGAGGTTTTTAGCTGTGGCAAAATACATTTTCGTGACAGGCGGGGTCGTATCCTCGCTAGGGAAAGGAATTACGGCTGCGTCGCTGGGCAGGCTGCTTAAGAACAGAGGCTTGAAGGTAACGATCCAGAAATTCGATCCTTATATCAACGTCGATCCGGGGACGATGAGCCCCTATCAGCACGGCGAAGTGTTCGTCACCGACGACGGGGCCGAAACGGACCTTGATCTTGGCCATTACGAACGGTTCATCGACATTAATTTATCGAAGAACAGCAACGTAACGACGGGGAAAGTTTACTCTTCGGTCATCGGCAAGGAGCGCCGCGGAGAGTATCTCGGCGGTACGGTGCAGGTGATTCCGCACATTACGAACGAAATCAAAGAGCGCGTGTTCCGCGCCGGGCGCGAAGCGGGTTCCGACGTGGTCATTACGGAAATCGGCGGCACCGTCGGCGATATCGAAAGCTTGCCGTTCCTCGAGGCGATCCGCCAGATCAAAAGCGATATCGGACGCGAGAACGTCATGTATATCCACGTGACGCTGATCCCGTACATTAAAGCGGCCGGCGAAGTGAAGACAAAGCCGACCCAGCACAGCGTCAAGGAGCTGCGGAGCATCGGCATTCAGCCGAACGTGATCGTCTGCCGGACGGAGCATGCCCTGTCGGACGACATCAAGGGGAAGATCGCCCAATTTTGCGATGTCGACCCCAGCGCAGTGGTGGAATGCCGGGATGCGGATACGCTGTATGAAGTACCGCTGAATCTGCGCGACGAAGGGTTGGACGAAATCGTCGTCAACCATCTCAAGCTGACGACGCCGATGCCGGATATGCGCGAGTGGGAAAGCCTTGTCGAGCGGATCAACAAGCTGGAGAAGACGGTGGAGATCGCCATCGTCGGCAAATACGTCGCGCTGCACGACGCTTATTTGAGCGTGGTCGAATCGCTGTCCCACGCCGGATTTGACGCAAATAGCGACGTGAAGATCCGCTGGGTGAACGCGGAAGAGGTGACGGACGCCAACGTGGCCGAACTGCTGCAAGGCGTCGGCGGCATTCTGGTGCCGGGCGGCTTTGGCGACCGGGGGATCGAAGGCAAGATTACGACGATCCGTTACGCCCGGGAAAACAAGATTCCGTTCTTCGGTATTTGCCTCGGCATGCAGGTGGCGGTGATCGAATACGCCCGTGCCTTGGCCGGCCTGCAAGGCGCCAACAGTTCGGAAATCAATCCTTCCACCGAGTATCCGGTCATCGATTTGCTGCCGGAGCAGAAGGATATCGAGGATCTGGGCGGAACGATGCGGCTCGGTTTATATCCTTGCAAGCTTGCGCCGGGTTCCCTGGCCATGCAGTGCTATAACGATGAGCTGGTGTACGAAAGACACCGTCACCGGTATGAGTTCAACAATGCCTACCGCGAAACGCTGGAACGCGTGGGGCTGCGCATTTCCGGCACTTCCCCGGATGGGCGGCTGGTCGAAATTATCGAACTGCCGGATCATCCTTGGTTTTTGGCGGTACAGTTCCATCCGGAGTTTACGTCCCGTCCGAACCGGCCGCAGCCGTTGTTCCGCGAGTTTGTCAAAGCTGCGATTACCCATTTGTCCTAAGCCCTGTTGGGCGTGGCTCCGCGTTTGCCGGTTAGGCGGCACGGCGCGGAAATAGGCCGGGTTGTCCCGCTCTTCCCTCCGGCCCGAGGCACCTGTCTGAAATCCGGCCTGCGAAATTTTAAGTCTCTTTTTTCCAGTAGAGAAGGGATTTCCAAATTAAGGGCGAATATCTTAGTATTACCAGGATTACAGGGTTGATTCGGTGGGAGGGTTTTTCCGTGGAAGAGAAGAAAGTGTTAATTGTCGACGATCAGAACGGTATCCGCATTTTATTGATGGAAGTCTTCAGCAGCGAAGGGTATAAAACGTTTCAGGCGGCCAACGGCAAAATGGCTTTGGAAATCGTCCGCAGCGATTCGCCGGATTTGGTGCTTCTCGACATGAAAATCCCGGGAATGGATGGAATTGAAATCCTCAAGCACATCAAAGAGGTCAATCCGGACATCAAAGTCATTATGATGACGGCGTACGGCGAGCTGGACATGATTAAGGAAGCGACCGATCTCGGGGCCCTGATGCATTTTACGAAGCCTTTTGACATTGATGAAATGCGAGTGGCGGTGAACATGCTGCTGAAAGGCGGCGCCGTCATTTAGTTGGTAGTGAACCTCCTTGAGGAGTTCTGGGCGATTTACGCTTGGGGTCCGCGAAGGGAGGTTCTTTTTTTTCATGCAGGAGGGCATCCGCTTGGGTGGTGCAAGGCCGGATAACGCTCGAGGGACCGGTTGACTCGGGATATGGTTGGTGGCGGTACGGCTGACCAAATGCAAAAGTGCAGGCGATTATTGTCGAAACAGTTCAATATGGCCGGTTCAAATGCAAAGATGCATTTCATTTTCGCCGATTTGATCAAAATTCCCCCCAGGCTCCATTTTCAAATACACTTTTGCATTTTATCGCTCTAAGTATCCGAATTCGGCACATTTCGAATGCACTTTTGCATTTCGTGAGAGTTGGTATATTCTGATTCGCATAGCCGGATTTCCGTTCCCCTATATACATGGGCCTTGCCGCTTCTCCCGGCGAAAGTGCTTGCTCCCGCAACCCGGAAAGCTCCAATAGTAATTTTGACAAGTTGTGGTATAATAAAAAAGTGTGTGAATGTCGGCTAAATAAGATAAAATCCCACATCCTTAGGAGGATTGAAACCAATGCCATTAGTATCGATGACAGACATGTTGAACAAAGCGCTTCAAGGCAAATACGCAGTGGGTCAATACAACATCAACAACCTGGAATGGACCCAAGCGATTCTCGCTGCCGCCGAAGAAGAGAAGTCCCCGGTAATCCTTGGCGTATCCGAGGGTGCAGCCCGCCATATGAGCGGCTTCTACACCGTTGTTAAAATGGTGGAAGGCTTGCTGCATGACATGAAAATTACCGTTCCTGTAGCCATCCATCTTGATCATGGTTCCAGTTTTGATAAATGTAAGGAAGCGATCGACGCCGGATTTACTTCCGTTATGATCGACGGCTCCCACCATCCGATCGACGAAAACATCGCCATGACGAAGAAAGTCGTTGAATACGCTCATGCCAAAGGCGTTTCCGTAGAAGCGGAAGTCGGTACCGTCGGCGGTCAGGAAGACGATGTTTCCGGCGGGATTCAATATGCCGACCTCAACGAATGCATCCGCATCGTAAATGAAACTGGAATCGACACGCTGGCTCCGGCACTTGGCTCCGTGCATGGCCCTTACCATGGCGAACCAAACCTCGGCTTCAAAGAGATGGAAGAAATCCGCGACGCGGTCAAGCTGCCGCTCGTATTGCACGGCGGGACAGGCATTCCTACCCATGACATCCAAAAAGCGATTTCGCTCGGCACTTCCAAAATCAACGTAAATACGGAAAATCAAATCGAGTTCACCAAGGCGGTTCGCGAAGTGCTTGCCGCAAAACCGGACGTATACGATCCGCGTAAGTACATCGTTCCGGGCCGCGACGCCATCAAAGCTACGGTTATCGGGAAAATCCGTGAGTTTGGTTCCAACAACAAAGCCTAAGGGCTTTTGGTAGGCTTGCATACCTTCCTGTACGGGGAGCGTTGTCCGGTGTCATCGGACCGCCCCGGGGAACTGGCTGGTCCAGCTGAATAAGGTGACTTGGAAAGTACACCGCTTGTCGGTGTCTTTCCATTTTCACCGCAAATAACGTGGCTTAGGTTCGTTTGCCGACGCAAATACGTAGGGGGATCCTTGAACTTATGGAGAAATTAATGATCCGTGGCGGACGTCCGCTGCGCGGCAGCGTCTCGATTAGCGGCGCTAAGAACAGTGCGATCGCGTTGATTCCGGCTGCGATTCTGGCGGAATCGGAGGTCGTGCTCGACAACCTGCCGGTTCTGAGCGATGTGGCCGTGTACGCGGAAATTTTGGGAGAGCTCGGAGCCCGAGTTCAGTGGGAAGGCAACCAGATGCGCATCGATCCCGCCGACATCAGATCGATTCCGATGCCCAATGGACCCGTCAAGAAGCTGCGCGCTTCCTACTATATGATGGGAGCCTTGTTAGGACGATTTAAAGAAGCGACGATCGGTTTGCCGGGCGGCTGCAATTTTGAGCCCCGTCCGATCGACCAACATATCAAAGGATTTGAAGCGCTTGGCGCAACCGTGACGAATGAGCACGGATCGATTCACCTGCATGCCAAGGAGCTGCGCGGAGCCAAAATTTATTTGGATGTCAGCAGCGTCGGGGCAACGATCAATATTATGCTGGCGGCTACGCGAGCCAAAGGCGCAACGATTATCGAAAACGCGGCCAAAGAGCCTGAAATTATAGATGTAGCCACCCTGCTGAATTCCATGGGGGCGATTATTAAAGGCGCCGGAACGGAAACGATCCGGATCGAAGGCGTCACGGAGCTTAGAGGCTGCCGTCATTCCATTATTCCCGACCGAATCCAGGCGGGCACCTATATGATCGCGGCGGCCGCCACGCGCGGCGACGTCCTCATCGACGGGGTGATCCCCAAGCATCTTGAGGCGTTGACCGCCAAACTGCTGGAAATGGGCGCTGAGGTCGAAGAGTTGGATGAGAGCATCCGCGTTATCGGCCAATCCGCTTACGGACATGTCGATGTCAAGGCATTAGTCTACCCCGGTTTTCCTACCGATATTCAGTCCCCGATGACAAGTCTGCTAACTCAGGCCAACGGCGTAAGCGTGCTGAGCGACTTTGTTTACAGCAACCGGTTTAAGCACGTCCCGGAGCTGGTGCGTATGGGAGCGAAAATCCGGGTGGAGGGCCGTTCGGCGATTATCGAAGGTTCCAAGCTGAATGCGGCTAAAGTGAAAGCGGCCGATTTGCGCGCCGGTGCGGCGCTCGTAGTGGCCGGTTTAACCGTAGAGGAAGGGATTACCGAAGTATCCGGCGTTGAACTAATCGACCGGGGCTACGACCATCTCGTTCCTAATTTGCGGGCTTTGGGGGCGGACGTTTGGCGAGAGGCGGAATAACTTTTTCGCCCCTTGCATAAGTTCCCAAAGAACGGGAATAATAGGGTCAGAAGTCTATTATTTTATTTTTACTTCATAGATTCCAAAAAAATTGAATAGGTGGTTATTTTATTATGGATCTGCAAATCGCCGATTTGGAAGGGATGAAACTGACCGAGCTGTACAAGCTTGCGAAGCAGTATCAGATTCCTTATTACGGCCAGTTGAAAAAGAAAGAATTGATTTTCGCAATTTTAAGGGCGCAGGCAGAACAGAGCGGGCTGATGTTTATGGAAGGCGTGCTCGAGATTTTGCCGGAAGGGTACGGTTTCCTAAGGCCGATCAATTATTTGCCCAGCACGGAAGACATTTATATTTCCGCTTCCCAAATCCGCAAGTTCGATCTGCGTACGGGGGACCTCGTCTCCGGGAAGTGCCGGGCTCCGAAAGAAAATGAACGGTATTTCGGACTCCTTCAAGTCAACGCCGTCAACGGAGAGGATCCCGCCGCTGCCTCCGAACGGCTGCATTTCCCGGCGCTTACTCCGCTTTATCCGCAGAAGAAGCTCGTGCTGGAAACTTCCCCAACCCACTTATCCACCCGCATCATGGATTTACTTGCCCCGGTCGGACTCGGACAACGCGGTTTGATCGTGGCGCCGCCAAAAGCAGGGAAGACGCTGCTGCTCAAAGAAATCGCCAACAGCATTTCCACCAACAATCCCGATATCGAGTTATTCGTATTGCTGATCGACGAACGTCCGGAAGAAGTGACGGATATGCAGCGTTCGGTAAAAGGCGAAGTCATCGCTTCGACGTTCGACGAGCTTCCGGAGAATCATATCAAGGTGGCGGAGCTGGTACTGCAGCGCGCATTGCGGCTGGTGGAGCACAAGAAGGACGTCGTGATTCTGCTGGACAGCATCACGCGGCTCGCCCGGGCGTACAATCTGGTCGTTCCGCCGTCCGGCCGCACGCTTAGCGGGGGGATTGATCCTGCGGCTTTCCATCGTCCGAAGCGGTTTTTCGGCTCGGCCCGGAATGTGGAGGAGGGCGGCAGTCTGACGATTTTGGCGACCGCGCTGGTCGATACGGGGTCGCGTATGGACGATATCATTTACGAGGAATTTAAAGGCACCGGCAACATGGAGCTGCATTTGGACCGCAAGCTGGCGGAGCGCCGTATTTTTCCGGCCATCGACATCCGCCGTTCGGGAACGCGCCGCGAGGAAGTACTGTTGACCAAGGAAGAGCTCGATACGATCTGGTCGATCCGCAAAAACATGAACGATTCCTACGACTTTGTGGAAGGATTCCTCAAGAAGCTGCGGGATTCGAAGACAAACGCGGAATTTCTGGCTTCCTTCGATACGGCGGGCGGCTCGCCATCCGCAAGCGGAAACGGGGGAGCACGCCGTCCGGTACGGACCGGTTCCGCTTCATCTTCGCCGCGGATGGGTTCGTCGTAGGCGAAAGCCGGTTCGGCGCACGGTTGGGGCGTATAATGTTTAATATTGCCTAGTGAAGAGGAGAACATCATGCATTTAGTTTATGCCGACGCTGAGGGACAGGTTTATGATCATCCGGCGCTGTACGGGCTTGCCCGGAGCGGGGATATGGTCGTGGAAATTTTGGAGGATGAGTTGATCCCGCTGCCGGAGGGCGCTACGCTGGTGGGCCTGCCTTCCACACGGCCGATCGGGATGGATCCGGACACGGGCGAGATGAAACCGCTCCCCGGCGATGTGCAGGCCGTGGGGGCTTTGCTGCCGCAAGGATACACGCGGCTATGTCTTCCCGGTTATATCAAAACCGATAAAGAATACAAGCTGCCCTTGTTCGGTTACTCGGCGGTGGTCTGGAAGGACGGGCAATTTTATGTGACGGCCCGGCAGTCGGACGATCCTGAGAAATGGAATCCGCTCAATTGCGATCCGCTTGAGTTAAAAAATCAGGTGAAGGCTTTTAAAACGCGTTATCCGGAGAATCGGCTGTACGAGCATTTGTCGAACTGTGCGCTCGGCTATGAGTGCCTGACGGCTTCCAATACGTTTTTGAACCGGTGGGAAGGGGCCGTTCCGGTATCTTACTCTTGCAATGCGGGCTGTTTTGGCTGTATTTCCGAGCAGCCGGACGACAGCGGATTTGTGGCGCCGCAGACGCGGATGAATTTTCGCCCGCGCGTGGAAGAGCTGGTCGAAGTGATGCTGGAGCATTTGAAAACGCCGGAATCGATTATCAGTTTCGGCCAAGGCTGCGAAGGCGAGCCTTCCACGCAAGCGAAGCTGATCATCGATGCGATCCGCGAGGTGCGGCGGCAAACCGATATGGGCTACATCAACATCAATACGAACGCGGGGCTCTCCGATCATATCCGCGGCATCGTTGACGCCGGGCTCGATTTGATGCGGGTCAGCACGATCAGCGCGCTGGACGGCCATTACAACGCGTACTACAAACCGCGCGGCTACACGCTTGCCAACGTGGAGAAGTCGCTAAAGTACGCGGCGGAGCAGGGAGTATACACCTCGATCAACTATTTGATTTTTCCCGGCGTCACCGACCGGGAGGAAGAGGTTGAGGCGATGATCGAATTCGCCCGCCGCACCAAGCTGAAGCTGATTCAGCTCCGCAACTTGAACATCGACCCGGAAAGCTATCTGGAGCTGATCCCGAAAGCGCAGAGCGAGATCCTTGGAATGAAACAAGCGATTGAAATTTTTCAGGAAGAATTGCCTGACGTGGTGATCGGCTCGTATACTCATGTGCCTCCGGCCGAGCTGGCCCGTGTCAAAGCCAAGGTGCATGGATAAAACAGGTAATTGCGCTGGCGGTATTAGCCGTGCTATAATGCTTTTATGTGTCATTATAACTCTGGGCACGATCTGAGGCTCAGGGCGGAAAGAGGTGAAAGTGATGAAAGAAGCTATTCAACCCAAATATCACGTGACTACGGTTACTTGCGCTTGCGGCAACACCTTTGAAACGGGTTCCGTTAAACAAGAACTGCGCGTTGAAATTTGCTCCAACTGTCATCCATTCTTCACAGGGAAGCAGAAATTCGTGGATGCCGGCGGACGTGTGGATAAATTCAAAAAGAAATACGGCATCTAAGTTCATACAACTGGAATTTAGAAACTATGACGAGGAACGTCTCTCTCCATCATCTGATGGCGGGGGGCGTTTTTTTATATTTAGTGAAGTATTTTTGTTGGAGTTTCCGCTTTTGAGGAGTAAGAAAACCTGCAGCTTAGCGCGGCATTACTTCGGAGGTTTGCTAGTTTATGGCGGCGGGAAGGGCGGGAAGATTACAACATGCGCCAGGAGGTGCTGATAATTCTTAATAAGGTGGAGGTGCTGTGTGGTGGAGTTTGAAGCTGTACATAAGGAGTGGCTTAAAGCGCATATGAAACTCCGTTCCGGCGAACGCAAAGCACGCTTGGAACGGGGGCACGGGCATGGTGAGGAATGTTTTGGCGTAATGTGTGGTGGCCGCTGCGGAGGAACCTGGACGGCTTGCATCCGGAATATGAAATTATGGATTGGAGGGGCAGATCTTATTTTGCCGATTTTGCATGGCTGACCGAAGCGGTAAAGTGGGTCATCGAAATTAAAGGCTACGGCCCGCATGTTCGCGATATGGACCGAGGCGGTTATTGCCGTGAACTAAATCGGGAGCTTTTCCTGCAGGCGTTAGGGTTTCGAGTGATCTCATTCGCTTACGATGACGTAGAACGGCATCCCGAATTGTGCATCACGCTGCTGCGTATGCTGCTCAGCCGATACGAGGCGACTCGTTTGGCTGGTTTGGGAAAGATAGCCTTAAAATCTACGCTGCTGTTTGCCGCGCAGTTAGGCAAGTCGGTACGGCCAAAGGATGTGGCGGAGCATCTGGGTGTTAGTCATCGGACGGCAGTCCGCTATTTGCAGCAGTTGTGCCAAATGGGCTGGCTGATCCCGCAATTAAGCGGGTCGTCAGGGCGGGTATTGATGTATGAGGTCATACGGAGAGACTGGGATGCATTTGAGTGGTAGATGGTAGATGGTAGGCGTTAGTTCGAGGCAGGTGGTAGAGGGAAGAGTAGTATAAATGAATGAGTGAGTGATGAGCGGTGACGCGGCTGGATAATTCGAAGGGATGGTTTATTTGCTCCAGCTCCAGCTTCGGCCTCGGTTGCAGGCTCAAGTGCAAAAGTGCAGTTGAAATGGCCGAATTCGAGTTATTTTTAGCTATGAAGTGCAAAAGTGCATTTGAAAATGGGGTCTGGAGACAAATTTGATCAAAATGACGGAAATGGCCTGCACTTTTGCATTTGAATCGTGTAAACGGGTCCGTTTGGAGTGAATGAACTGCACTTTTGCATCTCGCAATTTTGAAATAAGGAGATAATGTATGGTAACAGCGGAATTTTGGCACGGCGTGTATAGCCCGGAACAGTGTGGATATCGGAACAAGGTGTTGTGCACCGGAACAGTGTGGACATTGGAACATGTAGGCATCGGAACAAGATGGGCAACTCTAAACAACATTGGCAACTCTAAACAACATTGACACAATTCTAGACAATATTAACAACTCAGAACAACATGGTCGACTTAGCGCGACGTGTTCAACCTGGCACGGCATGGTCCCAGCCGACTGCAGCCGATAGCCTTGCCGCTGCGGACATGCAGCGCAGTCCTAAACCAAAAACAGGCTGGAGAGCAGGGGGAGGCCCCCCTTCACTACAGCCTGTACTTAAGACGTTTGTTTTGTTAGACACGCTGCACCGCTTACTTCTTAAATTCAACGCTTTGTTTGAGGCTTGTCCATTCCTCGCTGCTGATCAGCCCCAGCCGCCATAGGGCGATGCCTTTTAAGTCATAGCGCTTGGCCAAACCGGTCAAGGTTTTGACGGAGTTTTTATTTTCGCTGTTGAGGTTCAGCCCGAGGAGAAGCTTGCTCTTGCTCGTTTCCTTCAGTGCCAGCCGAATCGCTTCATCCACTTTATCCGCCGGTTCCGGGTTGCCGGTAGTTTGCCCTGCGCGATAATCATAAGCCATAATAATGAGTTCGTCGGCGATTTTTCCTAGCTCTTTATAATCATAACCTTGGTAAGACGAGTTCAATGGATGAAGCGCCAGCGAGAGCTTTAAACCGGCCGACTTCGTTTCCGTTGACAGCTGTTTGACGAAGGCGGTAAAAGCTTTGCGGGTGGCCGCTTTGTCGGTTGTCAGCCCCAATCCCTCAAAGTCGAGTATGATGCCTTGAAAAGCTTTATCCTGCGCAGTGCTGACCATATCGGTTATCGCCTGCCGGCGCATCTCCGGATCCTCGACTACTTTGGTCAGTTCCCCTTTGGTATCGCCTGCGTAAACCATCAGGTACGGTATAGTGCGGGAGGCGGCAGCGTCGGCGATCAAACTGTCCGGCGTGGTGTCGCCGGCAGCTTCCGGCATTCTGAAGTCCTTGCCGGAGAGGGTGAAATTACCGGTCTCGTCGATCCGGCTCCAGCCGAACGCAACGGCATCCAGGCTTGGAATCGCCGCAACGTCCGAAAAGGACGATATCGCATAGAAACCCAGCGTGTACATCCTTTCCTGCGGCGAGGTAATAGATACCGTTCGCGTAGATTGATCCCAGTCGACATTCGCTCCAAACTGCTGGCTAAAGAAGCTGAGCGGAATCAGCGTATTGCCATCGACGGAGCGGGGGGCTACCGCCAGCGTCACGGAGGAACCGTTAACCTTGGCTGTTTTATTATCCAACGTCAGCTGTACGCGGATTCCTTCCGGACCCGTGCCTTTGACGGCGGTAATCGTTTTGGCGGCCTGATTCCATGTGACTTGAATTCCTAGAGATTCGGATATTGAACGAAAAGGAACCATGGTCGTGCCATCAACGATGATAGGTTCGCCGGAAAAAGCCAGCGGGTATCCGTCCAGCATAATTTGCACCTTTGCGGCTGCGTTTGCCTGAGGAAGTCCAGCCCCGGTTATGCCTCCGGCCAAAATGGCAGCTGCAAGGAAAAGTTTCCCGATCGGTTTCATTCGTTTCTCCTCTCGTTTTCTAAAACTTTTCTTCCATTCTACTAATATATCAGAATTATACCAGAATAGGAGAGAAGTTGCATGGGCGGATGGCGGTATCGGTCCGTGCGGGCGGTTTGGCAGCGCCGCCAAGTTCTTCCCCTTGGTTGCATTTTATACAGGCATGAGATATACTTATTCTCACCGTGCTAGATGGGGAGGTAGCGGTGCCCTGTAACTCGCAATCCGCTGTAGCGAGGTTGAAGTCCTGTTAGAGGTCTTGCCGATGTGAGGTCCGGTCTTTACGACAGACGTTGACGGACGGGTCCTCCGCAAAGAGTACCTGTGAACCTGGTCAGGTCCGGAAGGAAGCAGCCATAAGCAGCACCACTCTTGTGCCGGAGGGTTGCCTGTCCCGAGTTATGCCGTAAAGGTGCCGCTCGGATCGCAATGATCAATAACAGGTGCACGGTTTACATAGCGCATAACGAAGACACCTTTTGCCTGCGGGTTGGGGTGTTTTTTTATGTAAAAAATGGTTGATCCCGGTTGATTGCGGATTAGAAGTTTTGCTCGTCCCGGGAGTATAGTATAATAAGGAAACGACAAACGTCGCTTACTGGAAGGAAAGAGGTGCCGCATATGGAGCATGTTGCGCTGTACCGCGCTTGGCGGCCGCAGTCGTTTCAAGACATGGTGGGGCAACAGCATATTATCCGGACGCTGCAAAATGCGATTCGCGAACAGCGGTTGTCTCACGCCTATCTGTTCAGCGGTCCGCGGGGGACGGGTAAAACCAGTGCCGCCAAAATTTTGGCCAAGGCCGTGAACTGCGAAAAAGGGCCGACCGCAGAACCGTGCAACGAATGCGATGCATGCCGGCGAATTACCGCCGGAGCGGTCATGGATGTGCTTGAAATTGACGCCGCTTCCAACCGGGGGGTCGAAGAAATTCGCGATCTGCGCGAGAAAGTGAAATATGCCCCGACGGAAGTGCGGCAGAAGGTTTATATTATCGATGAAGTTCACATGCTGACCACGGAAGCGTTCAATGCGCTCCTCAAAACGTTGGAGGAGCCGCCGCCGCACGTCATGTTCATTTTGGCGACGACCGAACCCCATCGGCTGCCGGCTACGGTTATTTCCCGCTGCCAGCGCTTTGATTTTCGCAGGGTTTCCTTAGAGGAGCAAAGCGAGCGTTTGAAACTGATCTGCGAAAAAGAAGGCATCAACGCCGAAGATGAGGCTATCCAGTATATCGCCCGATTGTCCGACGGGGGGATGCGCGACGCGCTCAGCATTTTGGACCAGATTGCGTCCTTCTCCGGCGGACAGGTTTCCTACCGGCAGGTTCTGGAAATGACCGGGGGAATCGCCTCCCGGCAGTTTGCCGAACTCGCTCAAACGCTGTTGGCCGGCGATGTCGGCGGCATGCTGCAAATGATCGACGGATTTATGCAGGAGGGCAAAAGCGCCGATAAATGCATGGAGAATCTCCTTTACTATTTCCGCGATTTGCTGATGGTGAAGATGGTGCCGCAGGCGGACAAGTTGACGGAGCGCGTGCTGGATCCCCGGGATTTTGCGGAAATCGCGGAATCTTTTTCGAAATCGCAGCTGTTTAAGATCATCGATACGTTAAATCACTATCAAACGGAAATGAAATATGCGGTTCAACCGCAAACGTTGTTCGAGGTGGCGCTCCTGAAAATCTGCACGATTCCTAAGGAGGATGCCGGCGGGACTTCGGCGGGCGCGCGCGGCTCCGCGGCGGACGCTTCGGAGGTCGGCCAGCTGAGACGCCAGCTTTCCGAGCTTGAAGCCAAGCTGGAACGAGCGCTGCAGGGAGGATTGCCGGCGGGAGCCGGAGGAGGCGGCGCATCCGGGGCGGCGGCGGGCAACCGTCCGGCTGCCCGAAGTTCCGCTCCGCGGGTCGCGTCTAAAGCCAAGATCCCGTCCAATTTGGACCGGTATATCGCCGAGCGGCATAGTCCGGCTTTTATGGAGGTTCAGAATAAATGGAATCAGATCCTGCAGGCCGTTAAAGAGGAGAAAGTCACCATCCATGCCTGGTTTATGAACGGCGAACCGGTTTCCGTGCTGGAAGACTCTGTTTTGGTCGCTTTCAAGAACGATATTCACCGCGAAACGACGGAGAAACCCGCTAATAAGCAGCTCATCGAAAACGTGATGGCGCGCCAGCTTGGCAGCTCTTGCCGCCTGGTGACGATGATGCTGAAGGACTGGAACGATGCGATTCAGGGAGCGGCGGAGCCGCCCAAGGAAGCGTTCGAGCTGGAGCCCCCGCCCGAGGATGGCGGAAGCAGCAACAGCAAGGAGCCGTGGGTAGACGAAGCGCTGAATTTGTTTGGCGATGATCTGGTCGTGATCAAGGAATGATTTTGCCGGAGAAGCGCATCGTATTTTATGGTATGTTTACAGTGTTGCAATCCCGAAATTCTGACCAATTAAAGGAGATGTGAATCGCGTGAACAATATGAATCAAATGATGAAACAAGTGAAAAAAATGCAGGAGCAAATGCTGAAGGCGCAAGAGGAACTCGGCAGCAAAACGGTGGAAGGCAGCGCGGGCGGCGGTGTCGTTACGGTCCAAGCGAACGGACATAAAAAAGTGCTGTCCCTGACCATTAAACCGGAAGCGGTCGATCCGGATGACGTTGAAATGCTGCAAGACCTCGTGCTCACCGCAGTTAACGATGCCCTGAACAAAGCGGAGGAGCTTGCCAATCAGGATATGGGCAAGTTTACGGGCGGCATGAAGATTCCCGGCCTGTTCTAATTTTTCAACTGAAGGAGAAAGCCCAAATTGTATTATCCCGAACCGATCGCGAAGCTGATCGACGCTTTTACCCATTTGCCCGGAATCGGCCCCAAAACGGCCGCAAGGCTTGCTTTCCATGTTCTGCACATGAAGGAAGACGATGTGATCGATTTCGCCAAAGCTTTGGTGAGCGTGAAGCGAAATCTTCACTATTGTTCTGTTTGCTGCAACATCACGGACACCGATCCTTGCCGAATCTGCCAGGATAAGACTCGCGATCCGTCCGTCATTTGCGTGGTGCAGGAATCGAAGGATCTGGTGGCGATGGAACGCACAAAGGAGTTCGATGGCTATTACCACGTGCTGCAGGGAGCGATTTCGCCAATGGAAGGCCTGGGTCCGGACGATATCCGGCTAAAAGAGCTGTTAAACCGCTTAAGCGATGAGCGCGTCAAAGAGCTGATTTTGGCGACGAACCCGAATATCGAGGGCGAGGCTACCGCCATGTACATCTCGCGGCTCGTTAAGCCGTTTGATATCCGTGTAACCCGAATCGCTCACGGCTTGCCGGTCGGCGGGGACCTGGAATATGCGGATGAGGTAACGTTGTCCAAGGCGCTGGAAGGCAGACGCGAATTAAATTGATGCCGGCATCATGAACAAAAGGACTTTGTACCCTGAATTTACGTTCGGGGGCAAAGTTCTTTTTTTATTTCGGAATTTCCTCTAACGCTAATCGCGTTCCTGCTGCATGGAGAGTGTGCCGGCAGACATTTTTTATGCCGGTTCGAGGTTCTAAGTTTGTCCGCTTGCCTATAGACATGAAATAAACCGGATTGAGGAGGCGATCGGACTTGAAGCTGTGGGGGATCTGGAATGCGGATCGCGAAGCTGTTTTGCGGATGGACGAGATGATGAAGAACAAGCAGCAGATCTATATGGAAGTGGTCAAGGCGCATAAGGAATGGGAGCGGGCTTATACCGCGTTCCAGGAGGCGATCGGCACGGATGAGGTGGACGTGGCGATCTACACGCTTGAGGCGGCGGAGAGGAGATATCAAATTCAGCTAAGAACGGCAAAACAGGCAAACGTGGATTGGAACGTATTCCGGAACGGATCGTTTTGGACGAATTAGTCTATAATCGGTTCTTATTCTAATGGGGGATGAGTTATGAGGCTTGTATTGACCTGCGTTCTTGTAGCTTCGGCTGGGCTGCTTTTGTACGTTTTGCTTTCGCGAAAACCGGGTTTTGTCTGGTTGACGCGTTTAGGGCTACACATGGTTCTTGCGGCGTTGGGCATTTACGTCATAAATTTTTCGGGTTTGCTGACGGAAGTATACATTCCCTTAAACCCTGTAACCATAAGCACTGTACTTGTCCTAGGTTTGCCGGGCGTCGCATTGCTGGTGGGATTGAAATTAACCATGATCTAACAGTTGACTCCGCTTTGTTTTGTATGGTACATTATTAATCGCTTCTTCACGAGGTCAGGCTGGACAAGGTTGTTGAGCAAATAACTTTTAAAAAAAGTGTTGACTAAAGAATGAAGAGTATGATATATTAAAAAGGTCGCTGCTGAAATGAAATTAGCGACAAAATAAGATGATATTGAGCATGGCGTTATGCCGAATTGAATATCATCGTGAATGGTTTGATCTTTGAAAACTGAACAACGAGTGAGTATTAAATGAGAATTAAAATTCTCGTCAGTAACTGATTGAGCTAATCGCTCTTTCGAATAAACTTGGATGATTCGTTCATCCAACCTTTATTGGAGAGTTTGATCCTGGCTCAGGACGAACGCTGGCGGCGTGCCTAATACATGCAAGTCGAGCGGACCTGATGGAGTGCTTGCACTCCTGATGGTTAGCGGCGGACGGGTGAGTAACACGTAGGCAACCTGCCCGTAAGACCGGGATAACTACCGGAAACGGTAGCTAATACCGGATAATCAAGTCTTCCGCATGGGAGACTTGGGAAAGGCGGAGCAATCTGTCACTTACGGATGGGCCTGCGGCGCATTAGCTAGTTGGTGGGGTAACGGCTCACCAAGGCGACGATGCGTAGCCGACCTGAGAGGGTGAACGGCCACACTGGGACTGAGACACGGCCCAGACTCCTACGGGAGGCAGCAGTAGGGAATCTTCCGCAATGGACGAAAGTCTGACGGAGCAACGCCGCGTGAGTGATGAAGGTTTTCGGATCGTAAAGCTCTGTTGCCAGGGAAGAACGTCCTGTAGAGTAACTGCTACAGGAGTGACGGTACCTGAGAAGAAAGCCCCGGCTAACTACGTGCCAGCAGCCGCGGTAATACGTAGGGGGCAAGCGTTGTCCGGAATTATTGGGCGTAAAGCGCGCGCAGGCGGCTGTTTAAGTCTGGTGTTTAATCCTGGGGCTCAACTCCGGGTCGCACTGGAAACTGGACGGCTTGAGTGCAGAAGAGGAGAGTGGAATTCCACGTGTAGCGGTGAAATGCGTAGAGATGTGGAGGAACACCAGTGGCGAAGGCGACTCTCTGGGCTGTAACTGACGCTGAGGCGCGAAAGCGTGGGGAGCAAACAGGATTAGATACCCTGGTAGTCCACGCCGTAAACGATGAGTGCTAGGTGTTAGGGGTTTCGATACCCTTGGTGCCGAAGTAAACACATTAAGCACTCCGCCTGGGGAGTACGGCCGCAAGGCTGAAACTCAAAGGAATTGACGGGGACCCGCACAAGCAGTGGAGTATGTGGTTTAATTCGAAGCAACGCGAAGAACCTTACCAGGTCTTGACATCCTTCTGACCGCTGTAGAGATATGGCTTTCCTTCGGGACAGAGGAGACAGGTGGTGCATGGTTGTCGTCAGCTCGTGTCGTGAGATGTTGGGTTAAGTCCCGCAACGAGCGCAACCCTTGACTTTAGTTGCCAGCAAGTGAAGTTGGGCACTCTAGAGTGACTGCCGGTGACAAACCGGAGGAAGGTGGGGATGACGTCAAATCATCATGCCCCTTATGACCTGGGCTACACACGTACTACAATGGCCGGTACAACGGGAAGCGAAGGAGCGATCTGGAGCGAATCCTAGAAAAGCCGGTCTCAGTTCGGATTGCAGGCTGCAACTCGCCTGCATGAAGTCGGAATTGCTAGTAATCGCGGATCAGCATGCCGCGGTGAATACGTTCCCGGGTCTTGTACACACCGCCCGTCACACCACGAGAGTTTACAACACCCGAAGTCGGTGAGGTAACCGCAAGGGGCCAGCCGCCGAAGGTGGGGTAGATGATTGGGGTGAAGTCGTAACAAGGTAGCCGTATCGGAAGGTGCGGCTGGATCACCTCCTTTCTATGGAGTACCTCGTTCCTGTTACGGAACGGTACAAATACAAAATCAGGTCTTAGGCCTGTTACTCACTCGTTGGTCAGTTTTGAGAGTTCAAACTCTCATGCGTTTGGTGATGATGGCGGAGGGGTTCCACGCGTACCCATCCCGAACACGACCGTTAAGCCCTCCAGCGCCGATGGTACTTGGACCGAAGGGTCCTGGGAGAGTAGGACGTCGCCAAGCGCAGCCCATTTTTGGGTGCATAAATAAATATTGTTATGGGCCCTTAGCTCAGTTGGTTAGAGCGCACCCCTGATAAGGGTGAGGTCGGTGGTTCGAGTCCACTAGGGCCCACCATAAATCCCATAACATGTGCTGCGTGTTTTTTTTGGTGGAAGTCACCGATGATTCATTCGGAATCGCCTTCACAGCAGGTGTTAATTTTTGGGATAAATATATGGGGCCATAGCTCAGCTGGGAGAGCGCCTGCCTTGCAAGCAGGAGGTCAGGAGTTCGATCCTCCTTGGCTCCACCATAATTTATTATTTCCAACACTTACCGGTTGAACGGTAAGGCAGGAGATGATAAGATATTATTCTGCCGGTAAAACGGCGAAGAAACTTGATCCTTGAAAACTGGATAACGAAACGAAATTTGCGTTTTAGAACAATCCTTTTAGCTGAACTTGTGTCAACACAAGTGAAGATATTAGTGGTTTGATATTTTCCTTCGGGAAAAATCATGGTTAAGCTACTAAGAGCACACGGAGGATGCCTAGGCGCTAGGAGCCGAAGAAGGACGTGGCGAACAACGAAACTGCCTCGGGGAGCTGTAAGCAAGCATCGATCCGGGGATGTCCGAATGGGGAAACCCGGCTAGGGTAATACCTAGTCACTCATCACTGAATCCATAGGTGGTGAAGAGGCATACCAGGGGAACTGAAACATCTAAGTACCCTGAGGAAGAGAAAACAATAGTGATTCCGTCAGTAGCGGCGAGCGAACGCGGATTAGCCTAAACCGAAGAGCTTGCTCTTCGGGGTTGTGGGACGTCTCACATGGAGTTACAAAGGCGGAGGTTAGACGAACAGGTCTGGAAAGGCCGGCCAGAGAAGGTAAAAGCCCTGTAATCGAAAGTCTCCGCCCTCCGAGACGGATCCCGAGTAGTGCGGGGCACGTGAAACCCCGTATGAATCCGCCAGGACCATCTGGTAAGGCTAAATACTCCCTAGCGACCGATAGTGAAGCAGTACCGTGAGGGAAAGGTGAAAAGCACCCCGGAAGGGGAGTGAAAGAGAACCTGAAACCGTGTGCTTACAAGAAGTCAGAGCCCATTTTAGGGGTGATGGCGTGCCTTTTGTAGAATGAACCGGCGAGTTACGTTTGCAAGCAAGGTTAAGCTGAGAAAGCGGAGCCGCAGCGAAAGCGAGTCTGAATAGGGCGAATTTAGTTTGCAGGCGTAGACCCGAAACCGTGTGATCTACCCCTGTCCAGGGTGAAGGTGCGGTAACACGCACTGGAGGCCCGAACCCACGTACGTTGAAAAGTGCGGGGATGAGGTGGGGGTAGCGGAGAAATTCCAATCGAACTCGGAGATAGCTGGTTCTCCCCGAAATAGCTTTAGGGCTAGCCTCGGTGTGACAGTCGTGGAGGTAGAGCACTGATTGGGTGCGGGGCCCGCAAGGGTTACCAAGCTCAGTCAAACTCCGAATGCCATAGACTGATTCACCGGGAGTCAGACAGTGAGTGCTAAGATCCATTGTCAAAAGGGAAACAGCCCAGACCATCAGCTAAGGTCCCCAAGTGTGTGTTAAGTGGGAAAGGATGTGGAGTTGCACAGACAACCAGGATGTTGGCTTAGAAGCAGCCACCATTTAAAGAGTGCGTAATAGCTCACTGGTCGAGTGACTCTGCGCCGAAAATGTAACGGGGCTAAACACACCACCGAAGCTATGGCTTGAATCGACTTCACTGCTTCTTTGAGGCGGTGATAACCAGGTACATTTTTGCCGAAAGCAACCGATGAATATTGTTCAAAGGTTTCGGCCAAATGCACCTCGGGGTTAAACACAGGACTTCGAAGCAGGAGTGAAGTCGATTCAGGGGTAGGGGAGCGTTGTATGAGGGTTGAAGGTGTACCGGAAGGAGCGCTGGACTTCATACAAGTGAGAATGCCGGTATGAGTAACGAAAAGATCAGTGAGAATCTGATCCGCCGAAAGCCTAAGGGTTCCTGAGGAAGGTTCGTCCGCTCAGGGTAAGTCGGGACCTAAGGCGAGGCCGAAAGGCGTAGTCGAAGGACAACAGGTTGAAATTCCTGTACCACCGTAATCCGCTATGAGCGATGGGGTGACGCAGGAGGGTAGTGACGCGGGGCGATGGAATGCCCCGTCCAAGCAGTGAGGCTGGTGTGTAGGCAAATCCGCACACCGTAAGGCTGGGCTGTGATGGGGAGGGAAAATTTACAGTACCGAAGGTCATGATCTCACACTGCCGAGAAAAGCCTCTAGCCAGGAGAAGGTGCCCGTACCGCAAACCGACACAGGTAGGCGAGAAGAGAATTCTAAGGCGCGCGGAAGAACTCTCGTTAAGGAACTCGGCAAAATGACCCCGTAACTTCGGGAGAAGGGGTGCCCCGGTAGGGTTTATAGCCCGAGGGGGCCGCAGTGAAAAGGCCCAAGCGACTGTTTAGCAAAAACACAGGTCTGTGCGAAGCCGCAAGGCGAAGTATACGGGCTGACGCCTGCCCGGTGCTGGAAGGTTAAGGGGAGCGGTTAGGAGTAATCCGAAGCTGTGAACCGAAGCCCCAGTAAACGGCGGCCGTAACTATAACGGTCCTAAGGTAGCGAAATTCCTTGTCAGGTAAATTCTGACCCGCACGAATGGCGTAACGACTTGGGCGCTGTCTCAACGAGAGATCCGGTGAAATTTTAATACCTGTGAAGATGCAGGTTACCCGCGACAAGACGGAAAGACCCCATGGAGCTTTACTGCAGCTTGATATTGGACTTTGATACGATTTGTACAGGATAGGTGGGAGCCTAGGAAGTGGGAGCGCAAGCTTCCATGGAGGCGCCGTTGGGATACCACCCTGATCGTATCGGAGTTCTAACCCGGTACCGTGATCCGGTACGGGGACCGTGTCAGGCGGGCAGTTTGACTGGGGCGGTCGCCTCCTAAAGAGTAACGGAGGCGCCCCAAGGTTCCCTCAGAATGGTTGGAAATCATTCGCAGAGTGCAAAGGCAAAAGGGAGCTTGACTGCGAGACTGACAAGTCGAGCAGGGACGAAAGTCGGGCTTAGTGATCCGGTGGTACCGCATGGAAGGGCCATCGCTCAACGGATAAAAGCTACCCTGGGGATAACAGGCTTATCTCCCCCAAGAGTCCACATCGACGGGGAGGTTTGGCACCTCGATGTCGGCTCATCGCATCCTGGGGCTGAAGTAGGTCCCAAGGGTTGGGCTGTTCGCCCATTAAAGCGGTACGCGAGCTGGGTTCAGAACGTCGTGAGACAGTTCGGTCCCTATCTGTCGTGGGCGCAGGAAATTTGAGAGGAGCTGTCCTTAGTACGAGAGGACCGGGATGGACGCACCGCTGGTGTACCAGTTGTTCCGCCAGGAGCACAGCTGGGTAGCTAAGTGCGGACGGGATAAGCGCTGAAAGCATCTAAGCGTGAAGCCCCCCTCAAGATGAGATTTCCCAATTAGTAAGACCCCTTGAAGACGACGAGGTTGATAGGCCTGAGGTGGAAGTGCAGCAATGCATGGAGCTGACAGGTACTAATCGGTCGAGGGCTTATCCAAAACTCTACCCACCAAAGTGACGTGAAGCTTCGAAGCTGAGTCCGAGTACTTTGGCGGGGCCCAAAAATATACCCCAAAAAGTGACGCGAGGCTTCGAAGGTAATTCCGATTACTTTTCGGGGACCCCGGGAACTGAATAGGGCTAACACGCAAATCAAGTTTCGTATCCAGTTTTCAAGGATTAACCTTGAATTTATGGCTTGGAGAGATACCCAAGTGGCTATAAGGGGACCCTCTGCTAAGGGGTTAGACTGCGTAAGCGGTGCGAGGGTTCGAATCCCTCTCTCTCCGCCATTTGTACAAGCTTATCATATGGCGGCGTAGCTCAGCTGGCTAGAGCGTACGGTTCATACCCGTGAGGTCGGGGGTTCGATCCCCTCCGCCGCTACCAATAATTTGATTTGGAGGCTTAGCTCAGCTGGGAGAGCATCTGCCTTACAAGCAGAGGGTCGGGGGTTCGATCCCCTCAGCCTCCACCATGAACTATTTAATCGTTATTTTAGACCGTGCCGGTGTAGCTCAATTGGTAGAGCAACTGACTTGTAATCAGTAGGTTGGGGGTTCAAGTCCTCTCGCCGGCACCATGTGATTCCTTTTTACTGCGGAGCCGTGGTGTAGAGGCCTAACATGCCTGCCTGTCACGCAGGAGATCGCGGGTTCGAATCCCGTCGGCTCCGCCATTATATTCTTGAATATTTCCACAATAAAGTGGGAAAGTTATCAACTTAACCGCTTTATTTTTTTGGCTAATTACGTAAGGCTCGGTAGCTCAGTCGGTAGAGCAGAGGACTGAAAATCCTCGTGTCGGCGGTTCGATTCCGTCCCGAGCCACTTTATGCCCCCTCTTTGGATCGTATTCGGGCAAAAAGGGCAGCATATACTACAGTATGGAGGCTTAGCGAAGTGGCCAAACGCAGCAGACTGTAAATCTGTTCTCTTACGAGTTCGGTGGTTCGAATCCATCAGCCTCCACCAGTTTTTATGAGCCATTAGCTCAGTTGGTAGAGCACCTGACTTTTAATCAGGGTGTCGAAGGTTCGAGTCCTTCATGGCTCATCAAAAGTCGTTGACCTTTGGGTTGGCGGCTTTTTTATATTATTGGGGTTTAATGGGCCCCATTCTGAGCATTAATTGCAAATCATACAACTAACCTTATAGCCATTTGCCCCATCATTCGTTTACTTGCATTTCATGCAAGTAATTCCTCTTTTTTTAGCTTCTTCTTCGAGAAATGGCGGAATTATTGCAGGTTTTACACTTAAACAAGCACTACGGCATCATTTCCGAATAGTAACCGTATATTTTGCAACTATTCCACTCGACCGCAGACCTCAAGAAAGCAGGAGCAGGAAGCAGGTACGCACTGGATTTCTATTCTATTGGATATTTCCAACCAGTGCGTTGCGCCCGTCGCGAGAACCATTCACCTAAACATCGTCAAATTTATAGTTAAAAGCCCGGTTGTGATAAAATAAAATGAACGAACGTTAAATATGGATAGATGGGAAAGGCGCAATATGGAGATTAAAAAGCTGAAGCAGCAGGTGGAGAGTATCATCGGCGCTCCAATTACGGAGTCGACTTGGGATGTTCAAGTCTGGCGCGAGACCGTGCAGGCGAGTAACGCAGGGGAAAACGGGCCTTTACGCAAGGATGGACGGATTGTTTGGCTTTGGAACATGAAGGCGGACGCCGTTCAGGTGATGCTGGCGGACGCGGGACAAGTGACGGAAGCGGAAGCGATGCTGATTCAGTTGTTGTTATCTGTGGCGCGTGATCAGCGGTCTAAAGGCGCCCCTTTAAAACAGGACGACGAATCCCGGAGTATCCAGCTTGGAGAATGGTTGCTTGAGCGTATGGGCCGCCATGAAATCAATTTTTCTGTTCCGAATGAATTTCCGATTAAGTCCCGGTTAAAAGGACAGATGCTCCCCTTTCTGTTAAGTTGGGATCACATAGGTCAGGGACAGACGGTTTCTTTTGCAAAGCTCCATAAACTGCTGCGCAGTTATTTTGGCGGGGATGTCGTGTTAGTTCCGCTAAAAGAGGAATGGCTGATCCTGCTCGGGGAGGAGCTTTTGACGAACCTGCGCGAGGAAAGCGAAGAGGGGGCCGAGACGGAAAAGGATATGCTCGGAGCGTTATGCCAGGGATTGTACGAACTTATTACGAATGAATGGGTCGGCGGCATTCATATCGCCGTAGGCAACGCGCTGGTTGAGGAAAACGGGCTGACGTCGGCCGCATTGGCGTTGCACCAGACCATGACCCTGGGACGTATTTTTAATATTACGAAAAAAATTCACCTGCCGTGGGAGCTAAAGCTGGAGCAGCTGGTGTACAGCATTCCGGAAGAAGAGAGGCTGCATTTCATCAAAGAGACCGGGGATCACGCCAAAGTATTCGAAGATGAGGAGACGCTGACCACGCTGGAAACTTTTTTTGAGCTGGACTGCAACGTCAGCGAAACCGCAAAGCGTCTATATATTCACCGGAATACGCTGCTGTACCGGATCGATAAGTTCAAGCAGGAAACGGGATTGGACGTCAGGACGTTTCGCGACGCCGTTTTGGTGAAATTGGAGCTCTTATTGTATAAAGTGACGAAAACCCGGTAGTTTTTTTGTGCAGTTTGTGGATGGATGGGTTGCCCCCTATCGATTAAGATATAAATATAAAATGTATCCGATTACATGAAGTCGATAAGCATCATACCAATTCATTTAACGGGAGGCAAAAATCCATGGCAGGCGTACGCTTAGAACACATTTTCAAGAAATATCCGGGTGCCGAGAAGGCAACAGTGGCAGACATCAACCTCGACATTAAAGATAAAGAATTCCTCGTGCTGGTTGGACCGTCCGGTTGCGGTAAATCCACGACCCTTCGTATGATCGCCGGGCTTGAAGAAATTACCGACGGCAAACTGTACATCGGCGACCGCGTCGTCAACGACGTAGCTCCGAAAGACCGCGACATCGCGATGGTATTCCAATCTTACGCTTTGTATCCGCACATGAACGTTTATCAAAACATGGCGTTTGGTTTGAAATTGCGTAAAGTGAAGAAAGACGAAATCGACCGCCGTGTTCGCGAAGCGGCAAAAATCCTCGATATCGAGCATTTGCTCGACCGCAAGCCGAAGGCTCTGTCCGGCGGTCAACGTCAACGGGTTGCCTTGGGCCGCGCTATCGTCCGCGATCCTCAAGTGTTCCTGATGGACGAACCGCTTTCCAACTTGGACGCTAAATTGCGCGGTCAAATGCGCGCCGAAATCACGAAGCTGGTTAAACGTCTGGAAACGACTTGCATCTACGTAACACACGACCAGATCGAAGCTATGACGATGGGCGACCGGATCGTTGTTATGCATGACGGCATCATCCAACAAGCCGCTTCTCCGGAAGAACTTTACAACCAGCCGGGCAACATTTTCGTAGCCGGATTTATCGGTTCGCCTACGATGAACTTTGTAAACGGTAATTTGGTGGAAGAAGCCGGTGCCGTTCGATTCAGATCAACTAATTTGGATGTTGTTGTGCCTCAAGGCAAAGCTACCATTCTTAAAGATAAAGGTTATATCGGCAAAGACGTGATCATGGGGATCCGTCCGGAAGATATCCATGAAGAGCCGGTATTCCTGGAAGCTTCTCCGCAAACGGCGTTCACAGCCAACGTGTACCTGACGGAAAACCTGGGCCACGAAATGCAGTTGTACCTGAACGGCGCAGGCAGCGACACTTTGATCGCCCGCGTAGACGGCCGCTCCAATACGCGTGAAGGCGATAACGTGAAGCTGGCCATCGATATGAACAAAATCCATATCTTTGACAAAGAAACGGAACGCAACGTATTTTTCAACTAATTCGTTAGCAATGAAGAAACCGCCCCGAAGGGCGGTTTTTTGCTGTGATGTGAGAAACCCGTTTGCGAAATCGGGGCAAAAATAGCGGGCATCGGATGAAAGAGAATAATCTGAAAATGGTATATTGCTCCGAAGATTGATTTACGTTGCAATTTCCATTACGATGAATACATTGGAAGATCTAAGCGTATGGTGAATTTGTGTTCTTTTACACCGGATAATGGTGCTGGAGACTAGGACAGACTGTTTAGTCTGGATCGCTTGTAGGGGAAAGGAAGAACAACATGGCTAAAAAAGTAAAAGTGTCGGAATTGGTCAACCAATTCGGGCTCGAGGTCGTTTCCGGAGAGCAGGGATTAAAACGGGCGATTACGGTAGATGATCTGTACCGCCCGGGCTTGGAAATGGCCGGCTATTTTGAATACCATCCGCCGGAGCGGGTGCAGATTTTGGGGAAGACGGAATTAGCCTTCTACGAAATGCTTCCGGTAAACGAACGGAAGGAACGGATGGAACGATTGTGCAGCAGCGATGAGACGCCCTGCATTATTGTCACCCGCTCCTGGGAAGTACCGGAGGAGCTTATCCAAATCAGCTCGATTAAGCAAATCCCCGTACTGCGAAGCAGCATGGCGACAACGATCCTGTCAAGCCGGATCACCAGCTTCCTGGAGCGGAAATTGGCCCCCACGGCAACGATTCACGGGGTGCTTGTCGATGTGTACGGGGTGGGCATGCTTATCACCGGCAGCAGCGGCATCGGGAAAAGCGAAACGGCGCTGGAGCTCGTAAAGCGCGGCCACCGCTTGATTGCCGACGATGCCGTGGAAATCCGCCAAACGTCCGACAACCAGCTGCACGGTTCGGCGCCTGAGCTGATCCGGCATCTGCTGGAAATCCGCGGCGTCGGCATCATCAACGTCATGACGTTGTTTGGCGCCGGGGCGATCCGCAACAACAAACGGATACAGCTGGTCGTTAAGCTGGAGGCTTGGCAGCAGGAGAAGCAGTATGACCGGCTGGGGCTTGATGAGGAAACGACGCGCATCATCGACACCGACGTGCCGCTGGCAACGATTCCGGTGCGTCCCGGGCGGAACCTCGCCGTGATCCTTGAGGTGGCCGCGATGAACTTCCGTCTCAAACGGATGGGGTATAACGCGGCGCTGCAATTTACGACGAAGCTCACGGAGACGATTGCGGAAGATATCGACGATTTGGATTAGGAGCGTGAACGATGGGTACCTTGTTATTGGACCCGATAGCTTTTTCTATCGGTGCTTTGAAAGTGCATTGGTATGGCCTGATTCTGGGAAGCGCCGCTTTGGTCGGACTTCTGCTGGCGATCCGCGAAGGGAAGCGCTTTGGCATTTCCCAGGAGTTTTTTATGGACTTGCTGCTCCTCGGCGTACCGTCGGCCATTATCGGCGCGAGAATTTATTTTGTCGCGTTTATGTGGGAAGACTATAAGGACAACCTGTGGGATATTTTTAAAATCTGGAACGGCGGCATCGCGATCTACGGCGCCCTGATCGGCGCCATCATCTGCGCGGTCATCTTTGTACGGCGGCGCGGGTACAACTTTTGGCGGATCGCCGACATTTGCGCGCCTTCCCTGATCGTGGGGCAAATGATCGGACGCTGGGGCAACTTCGTCAACCAGGAAGCCTATGGCGGACCGACGACGGAAAGCTTTTTGCGGGACCATTTGCATCTCCCGTCCTTTATCGTCAATCAGATGAACGTGGCCGGGACCTATCATCATCCCACGTTTTTGTATGAATCTTTGTGGAACTTGGCGGGCCTCATTTTGCTGCTGATTTTGCGCAGACAGAAATTTTTGCGGGCCGGGGAGCTGTTTGCCTCCTATTTTATCTGGTATTCCATCGGCCGCTTCTTCATCGAAGCATTGCGTACGGACAGCTTGGCGTTTCAGGGTGCGGCCTGGCTGGCGGCGTTCGTAAACGGATTGTGGACGCCGATGACTTGGCTCGGCTTTGAACAGGGGTATCTTGCCCCTTCTTACGGCAATGTGAGAATTTCGCAGCTGCTTGCTCTGTTTATTGTGGTGGCCGCCGTGGCATTTATGATTATTCGCCGCCGAACCGTACGTGCTTTGCCGCATTACAGCGATCCGATCGTTTCGACCAAAGCGGCTGCAGCGGAAAAATTGTCGGCGATGGAGTCGGCCGAACCGGAGCAAGCCGAGTCTATTTCCGATAAAACGGAGGAACTGCCGGACAGCCCAGAAGAGAAGAAGGAGTAGCTGCTGCATGATTGACACGGTGTTATTTGATCTCGATGGAACGATTATCGATACAAATGAATTGATCATTACGACTTTTTTGCATGTCATTCAGAAAAATCAATTGCGTCCTCACACGCGGGAGGAAATCATCCCGTACATGGGGATGACGCTTGAGCACCAGCTGCAAGTCTTCTCGGGCCGGGAAGAGGTTGCGGACCTGGTCGCCGATTACCGGAAATACAACCGGGAGCGTCACGACGAACTGGTCGGGGAGTTTCCTTATGTCAAGGAAGTGCTCGGCAAACTCCATGACCGGGGGATTACGCTTGGCGTGGTGACGACGAAGATCAGGGAAACGGCCATGCTCGCCTTGGAACGGTTCGGGCTGCTGGAGTATATGCAAGCGATTGTGACGGTGGAGGATGTCGAGCATCCGAAGCCTCATCCCGAACCGATTTTGACGGCGCTGGAGCAGCTCAAGGCCAGTCCGGACCGGACATTAATGGTCGGCGACAGCGCAGCCGATCTGCAGTGCGCGCATGCCGCCGGAGTTCTTTCGGCAGGCGTGGCCTGGTCGCTCAAAGGCGTGGAGGAGCTGCAAAAATACGAGCCTGATTTTATCCTGAAAGACATGACCGATTTGTACGGCGTGTTAGGCTGGGAGCCCGTGAATCCGTGAGAAAGGTGAAGCGTTATCCGGTCGAAGGACCAAACGCATTGTGGCAGCTTTACCGGACGGTGAGCCCGTGGAAGGGCGTACGGAATTTTATTTTTATCCAACTTTCGCGTTATTGTCCGGTATTGTCCTTAAAAAACGCGATTTACCGCCGCGTTCTCGGCATGAAGGTCGGAGAGCACACCGCTTTTGGCCTGATGGTGATGGTGGACGTGTTTTTTCCGGAATTGATCACGATTGGCCGGAATTCGGTTATCGGCTATAATACGACCATTCTGGCGCACGAGTATTTGATTAAAGAGTATCGGCTGGGCGAAGTGCAAATTGGCAACGAGGTAATGATCGGGGCCAATTGCACGATTTTGCCTGGCGTAACGATCGGAGACGGCGCGGTGGTCGCCGCCGGGTCGGTTGTACATAAGGATGTGCCCGCGGGCGCTTTTGTCGGCGGCAACCCGCTGCGGGTGCTCGAGCGGAAAAGCCCGGAGGGAGCGGACCCTGAGGGTAAGTAATGCTCAAGGAAATCCATGATCGAAAAAGGCCGCCTCAAGGTCAGATAACCATCTGCCTAGGCGGCTTTTTCGGCTGTTATTTTGGCTCAACCATGAAATATGGCCTCTGCATCCCGGTTCTCCAGCCTTTCGCTAATGGTTGTAATCACGCTTATTTGGCTGAAAAGACGGGAATTCAATTTCTAACGGTTGCAGGTGCGCTTATTGGGGTGAAAAAGGCCCGGATTCATAGAAATAAGGCAAAATAAGCTCTATAGCAACCGTTAAATTTGGTTCCCCTTACATTTTATCGAAATAACGTCGCTGGCAACCGTTACAACGACGGCCCCGTTAAAGGGCGGCACTGTTGGTTATTTTAATTTAAGTTTGAACTCCTTGGGCTGATAATCGCTTGTCCCCCAGCCATCAACTTGCAGGGTGACTTCGTTCCAATCCTCGTAATATAGACTGTCAAATACGATGGCTGAGCTTGCATATTTGCTGGCGCATAAATGCTGAATCTTTGGACTCGCCTGAACCTGATAAATTTTCCAACGTATAGAATACGATCATGGTCTGGTTGTCCGCCAATACCCCGTCCACGGTAACCTTATAACCCCCTCTCTCTTCCACAACCGGGCTCCTTCCCTTTCTTAGCATAGTTCGTGGAGCGCCGAAGCAATCCCGGCCGGGGAATTCAACGCTCTATATAAAGACGCCGCAAGGATATAAACGGTTTTATTTAAAAATTGAAGTGAAGGAAATAGTTTGACAATTTGAAAAGAGGTTTTGAAAACAAAAGGAGATGCGAGTATAGTTAATAAGGCGGTGCATGTAACCTTTTCATGGAAACGAGCGTCTAATTTCATGGGTAAACGTAATTTTTACATAACGATTAGGAGTTGATCTAGTGAACAAAGTGGTCAAGGAGCGATTGCCGCAGCTCGACATATTTCGCGCAATTGCCATTTTTGCAGTCATCCAGGTGCATTCTTCTTCATTTGCGGCTGCGGAGCAAGCGCTGACCTCACCGATTTATTATTTTTATAGTTGGATGAACATCTTTTTTAAGTTTGGCACTCCTACTTTCATATTTTTGAGCAGTTTCGTCCTCTTCTATAATTACTATGACCGGCCAATCAATAAAGAGCTTGTCGGCGGGTTTTACAAGAAACGGCTGCTTAATATTATTCTGCCGTACATTTTGGTTTCTTGTTGTTACTTTCTGGTGGTAGCGATCCAACGTCATGATTTAATCGCCAACTCCAAAATGTATGAATTGCAAAAACTGGTCAAGGGACTGTTAACGGGCACGTCTTACACCCATTTATATTTCGTATTTATCAGCATTCAGTTTTATATTCTGTTCCCGCTTTTGCTTTGGCTGTTTAAATCGTTCCGCAACAGCAAAGTGCTGATCGCGTTGATTTTGCCGGCGGGACTGGCCATTCAGTGGGCTTTCGTGTTCTTGAACAAATACCATCTTCATTTGCCGAATAAGGGAAGTTACGCCCCGACTTATATGGCGTACTACTTTATGGGAGCCGCGGTCGCCATCTGCTTCGACCGAATCAAGGGTTGGCTGCAGACCGACTGGCGCGACATGTCCCCAAAACAGCGGATATTGACGGCCGCAATGTGGATCGGTTGGTTAGCGGTCGCTTTTACCCATATTCAGCTATGGCATACCTACCGTCTAGGACTAAGCAGGCCCAACACATTTTGGTTCGAACTGGCCTGGAACGTGCAGGCCATGTTCTCGGCAATGGTGCTGCTGAGGGCGGCCTTTTTCATTCACCGTAGGGGTTCGGCATTTTGGAAAAAAGCTCTGACCCGGTTGGGCGAACTGTCATTTGCCATCTATTTGTTCCATCCAGCGGTTTTGCTCGTATACCGGGTATTCCGCACGAATAAAAATCTGCCCGGAGATTCTCCGCTCTACTTGCCGTACATCATCGGCGGGTCGTTGTGCGCGTTGTTTATCTCCTGGGTGTTCGTGCAATTTTGTTTTCGCAGGTTGCCTTTTGCCTGGCTGTTCCTGGGGAACGTCCCGGCTTCCCTTCGCAAAAAGAAACTGCCGAAACAGCCTGACGGCGGTCAAACTCCGTCGGTTAACGCGAATTTGTAATACGTTTCAAAGACCCGGCCCGGGACGGCCGGGCTTTTCTTTTTGTTCGGGTTCGGGGAATAATAAAAAGAGGGGCATATTGGCTTGTACCGCGTTTCGGCGCATTGACGGTTTCAAAATAAATATGATAAGATAGGCCATATCCTTTAATTTGGTAGTATGGTAGCACTTTAATATATTAAAGTAAATAAAGCAACCAATGAGCGGGTGAGGTGAAGGTTTTGTCTAAACCAAAAGGATTTGAAAAACCGGCGGGCGTCCGGGATTATCTGCCTTTCGCCGTGGATAAGCTGAGGGCGATCGAGCGGCGCATCCTCGATTGCATGGAGGGCTGGGGATACCGGCAAATCATGACGCCGACGATGGAATATTACGATACGGTGGGCGTAGCCAGTTCAACATCGGATCAGAAGCTGTTTAAACTGTTGAACAACCGGGGGACGACGATGGTCCTCCGTTCGGATATGACCGCCCCGATCGCTCGGGTCGTCGCTTCGCTGCTCAAAGAAGAGCCGCTGCCTTTAAGATTGTCTTATCATGCGAACGTATTTCGGGCGATCGAAGAGGAGGCGGGGAAGGAAGCTGAGTTTTACCAAACCGGCGTGGAACTTGTCGGCGATGACTCGCCCGATGCGGACGCGGAGGTGGTCGCGCTGGCGGTGGCCTCCTTGCAGGCGGCCGGGGTCAAATCGTTCAAAATCGCATTAGGGCATGTCGGGTTTCTGAACGGGCTGCTGGAAGAGGCCATGCCCGGGCGCGAAGACATCCGCGATGTGCTCAAAGACGGGCTGCTGCACCGCGATTTCGTCGGCTACCGTGAAACGCTCGCCGGGCTTGCTTTGGAGGAGCGGCAGCGCGATGAACTGGAAGGGATTTTACGGCTGCGCGGAGGCAAGGAGATTTGCCGCCAGGCGCTGGAGCTGAGCGAAAATCCGACCGCCAAAGCGGCGGTAGAGCATCTTAGCCGGGTTTGGGACGCGTTGGAGGATTTCGGTGTGGCCGAGCATGTGATGATCGATCTGACGATGATCGGGGATTTTTCGTATTATACGGGCATGACGTTTGAAGGATATGCCGCCGAGCTCGGCTTTCCGGTATGCAGCGGCGGGCGGTACGACAATTTGCTGCAGCAATTCGGGCGGCCGGCTCCGGCGACGGGCTTCTCGCTGAAAACGAACCGGATTTTGGACGGCGTCGACGGGATTTCGGCCGAGCGGGAGCTGCCGATCTTGCTGCAATACGATGCACCGAACCGGAAGCGGGCTTTTGCCGAAGCGGAGCGGCTGCGCCGGGAGGGGCGAAGCGTGCTGATGCGGCATGCGGGCGCCGTGAATGAGCTGCTGCCGGGGGGCGCCCGTACGGGGCCGCTTGGACCGTTGTACGGCGAAATCCTCACGATCACGAGCTTTTGACCGGACTTTACTTTGCAAGCAAGGGTACGAAAGGAGGGCTACGGGCTTGGGACAAATTATTAAAGTAGCGATGCCCAAAGGGCGCATTTATAAAAAAGCGGCGGCCCTGTTCCGCGAAGCGGGGATCGATATCCCGCACGACGTCGACGAGACCCGCAAGCTGGTCATTCCGCTGCCGGAGATCGGCATGGAATTTATTTTGGCGAAGCCGGTGGACGTTCCGACATATGTGGAGTACGGGGTGGCCGATATCGGCATCGTCGGCAAAGACGTGCTGATGGAGGAGAACCGGGATGTGTACGAACTGCTTGACCTCGGGATCGCCCGCTGCCGGATGTCGGTGATCGCGCTGCCCGACTGGAAGCCCGGCATTCAGCAAAGAGTGGCGACGAAGTATCCGAACGTGGCGTCGCAGTTTTTCCGGGAGCAGGGACAGCAGGTGGAGGTTATTAAACTGAACGGCTCGATCGAGCTGGCGCCGCTGATCGGCCTCGCCGACCGCATCGTCGATATGGTGGAAACGGGGCAAACGTTAAAGGAAAACGGGCTGGTCGAGCTTGAACGGATCTTTGACATCACCAGCCGCCTGATCGCCAACCGGGTAAGCTACCGGATGAAAAACGCGGAAATTCAGGCGGTGTGCGACGCGCTGGCCCAAGTGATCGTACGGGATCAGGTAAAGGCGTAAGCAGCGCAGGCTCGAAAGATATCAAGACCAATCTAAGTTGAGCTAAAGAAGGGAACGGGAATTAGTCAAGAAGGGCCAATATTATAGAAGGATGAACGAGGCGGGGGGAATGGCGAATGAAAATAGTGTCGGCGCAGGAGTTTGATTTGCGGCGGGAGGTCGAATACGGATCGCCGGAGCAAAACGAAGCGGTGCGCGCGATCGTCAAAGCGGTCAAAGAGCAGGGCGACGCGGCTTTGCTGGCGTATACGGAAAAGTTCGACGGTATGAAGCTTGAGGCCGCTTCGCTGAGGGTGACCCAGGAGGAGCTGAAGGCGGCGTACGACGCCGTGGAACCGTCGTTCGTTCAGGCAATCGCGGCGGCGGCGGACAACATCCGCCGTTTTCACGTCAGGCAGAAGCGCAATTCGTGGATGGACCTGCAGCCCGACGGAAGCTTGCTGGGCCAGATTATCCGGCCCTTGAAGCGGGTCGGCGTGTACGTTCCCGGCGGGAAAGCTGCGTATCCTTCCTCCGTGCTGATGAACGTCATCCCGGCGCAGGTGGCCGGCGTGCCGGAGATCGTGATGGTGACGCCACCGGCGACGGGCGGCAAAGCGGGCATCGACCCGTACATCCTCGTCGCCGCCGCCGAGGCCGGCGTGCACGAAATTTACCGGGCCGGGGGGGCGCAAGCGATCGCCGCGCTCGCTTACGGCACGGACACGATCGCGCCCGTCGATAAAATCTGCGGGCCGGGCAACATCTACGTCGCGCTGGCCAAACGCGAAGTGTACGGGGCCGTCGATATCGACAGCATCGCCGGCCCGAGCGAAATCGCCGTGCTGGCCGACGACAGCGCCGATCCCGCCTATGTGGCGGCGGATCTGTTGTCCCAGGCCGAACACGATGAAATGGCGTCGGCGATCCTGGTGACGCCGTCGGAGGCGTTTGCGCAGGCGTGCCTAGCGGAGATTCAGCGGCAACTGGCGGAATTGCCGCGGCGGGAGATCGCCAGTGCAGCGGTTGAACGGTATGGGGCGATCATCCTCGTCGATTCGATCGAAGATGGCATTCGTGCGATCAACCGGCTGGCGCCGGAGCATTTTGAGCTGATCGTGGAGAATCCGATGAATTACCTCGGTTTGATCGAAAACGCCGGGGCGATTTTTCTCGGTCCGTACAGCTCGGAGCCGGTCGGTGATTATTACGCCGGTCCGAACCATATCATTCCGACGAACGGGACGGCAAGGTTCTCCTCGCCGGTCGATGTGGACGATTTTATTAAGAAATCGAGTTTGATTTATTACAGCAAAGAAGCGCTCCTTTGGAACGGGGCGACGATTATGGAGCTGGCGCGCCGGGAAGGGCTGGAGGGCCACGCCCGGGCGATTGAAATCCGGCTGAATAAGGAAGGAAAGGCGGGAAACCAAGATGGCGGCAAACAATGAGGCAGGAACGGTACGGAAATCCGGCGTGAGCCGGAAAACGAATGAAACGGACATTCAGTTGGAATTTGCCCTGGACGGCAGCGGCCAGACCCGTTTGGAGACGGATGTGGCGTTTCTGAACCATATGCTGGATTTGTTCACGAAGCATGGCCAATTCGATCTGTCGGTACGGGCTAACGGCGACATTGAAATCGACGACCATCACACGGTCGAGGATATCGGCATTTGCTTGGGACAGGTGATCCGGGAAGCGCTGGGCGACAAAAAAGGAATCAAACGCTATGCCAGCGTTTTTATTCCGATGGACGAAGCGCTTGCCCAGGTCGTGATCGATGTCAGCAACCGTCCGCATTTTGAGTACCGGGCGGAGTATCCGTCGGACCGGGTCGGCAGCTTTGAGGTGCAGCTTGTTCACGAGTTTCTGTGGAAGCTGGCGCTGGAAGCGCGGATTACGCTGCACGTGATTGTCCACTATGGGCAAAATACGCATCATATGATCGAAGCGGTGTTTAAGGCGCTCGGGCGGGCACTTGACGAGGCTACGGCCATCGATCCGCGCGTCAGCGGCGTGCCGTCGACGAAGGGAGTGCTGTAGCGATGCGGATCGCAATCGTCGATTACGGCATGGGCAACCTGCACAGCGTGGGCAAAGCGGTGGAGCGCCTCGGCTACGAGGGGATCGTCACGGGCGACGAGGCGCGAGTTTTGGCAGCGGACGGCGTGCTGCTGCCGGGCGTCGGCGCTTTCGGCGACGCGATGGAGCATCTGCGCGCGTCGGGCCTGGACGCGGTGGTACGGCAGGCTGCTGCGAGCGGCAAACCGCTGCTCGGCATCTGCCTCGGGATGCAGCTGCTCTTCGACGAGAGCGAGGAGCATGGACGGAACGAGGGCCTGGGCTTGCTGCCGGGCAGGGCGGTGCGCTTTGCGGGCGGCGCGGGGTTGAAGGTGCCGCACATGGGCTGGAACCGGCTGGAATTCTTACAGCCGGAAAACCCGCTGCTCGCCGGGCTGGAGGAAGGGCACGTGTACTTCGTGCACTCCTACCATGTGCTGCCCGAGCGGCGGGAGGACCTGCTGGCCGTCACGGACTACGGCCACCCGGTCACGGCGATCGTCGGCCGCGGCAACGTGTACGGGATGCAGTTCCATCCCGAGAAAAGCGGCCAGCTTGGGATGGCGCTGCTGCGGAACTTTCTGGCGCTCGTGGAGCGCCGTGCCGGCAGCGGGGCGGGCAGCTTGCGGCGGTAGGCCGTGGTGAGGCTGGCGGAGACGGGCCGGGCGGGCGGTGAGCTCGGCAGGCGTCTGGGAGAGGTGAGCCGGCGGCCGCACGGCGGTAGTGGGCGGGGAGCGTGCAGCCTGAGGCGGTAGGCCGTGGTGAGGCTGGCGGACCCGGGCCGGGCGGGCGGTGAGCTCGGCGGGCGTCGGGAGCGGAGAGCCGGCGGCCGCACGGCGGTAGTGGGCGGGGAGCGTGCAGCCTGAGGCGGTAGGCCGTGGTGAGGCTGGCAAACCCGGTCCGGGCAAGCCTGCTCGGTGGCAGTAGCGTTGCAGAAGATGATTCTAACGGTTGCCACAACCGCTATTTGTGCCCAAAACGTTGATTTCAAATTGTAACGGTTGCCATGGCGCTTATTTCGCTGAAACCCGGTCATTTTCACTAGATTAAGGGAAATAACAGCGCTCGCAACCGTTAGAGTTTGGAAAAGGTCTTTTTTCGTAAAATAGCGCCTGCTACAACCTGCTACAACCGTTATTTCCGGCGGGCGTGGGTGATAGTCGATAGTATCGGCTCGAAAACCTGAGCTTTGGCGAAATCCGGAAAGTACGTATCAGGGCAACAAGTTGTCCTTCTGTAAGAGTTAATGCAGCGCTAGTGGATCACTGCTGGCTCATTAGCGGTAATTTTTGGCCTTATATGGACTCGATTTCCGGCCTGGCCGTAAATAGCGGTAAAAAATGGTCTTATTTTCACCAGAGCGCTCCCAAAGGCCCCCCAATCGCTCCCGTTTGAGAAAATAACGACAAAAATGTCCGCTATTTCGGGCCAGTCTCGGAAAAGTGCCAATATAGCGCCATAAATTACCTTTATTTTTCAAGGAAATTTATTTGCGGCGGGAGGAGCAGAATCCGATGTCATCATTTACAATATATCCGGCGATCGATATCCGGGGCGGCCAGTGCGTCCGTCTTGTGCAGGGCGATTACGACCGGGAAACTGTGTATAACGCCAATCCGGTGGAGGTGGCCAAATCCTGGGAAGCCCAGGGCGGCGCGTTTATCCATGTGGTCGATTTGGACGGGGCCAAGGCCGGTCATCCCGTCAATGACGAATTGATCGGCGAGATCGCCCGCAGCGTGCAGGTACCCGTGCAGGTAGGCGGCGGGCTGCGCACGCTAGAGGACGTGAAGCGGCTGCTGGCGCTGGGCGTCAGCCGGGTCATTCTCGGCACGGCGGCGATCGAGGACCGGGCCTTTACGGAGGCGGTGCTGGGCACCTACGGGGACAAAGCGGCGATCGGCATCGACGCTCGAAACGGGTTCGTGGCGACGCGCGGCTGGCTGGAAACGTCGGAGGTTCAGGCCGAAGCGCTGGCGAAGGAACTGGCGGGCAAAGGGGCGGAGACGTTTATTTTTACCGATATTTCCCGCGACGGGATGATGCAGGGGCCCAACGTCGAAGCGATTTTATCGCTCGCCAAGGCCTCCGGCAAAACGGTGATCGCCTCCGGCGGCGTTACGGTGCAGGACGATTTGCTCCGTCTGGCCGCACATGCGAACGAGGGCGTAGGCGGCGCGATCGTCGGCAAAGCGCTGTATACCGGCAACTTCGAGCTGGTGCAGGCGATTGCCGCGATTCAAGCTTTGAAGTAGAGTGAGGCCAGGTTCTAGGGCCATCCGATCCAATTTTCCAAGCTGGATCCAAGTTGAAGCAGAAAGGAAGTCGAATCACCATGCTCGCAAAGCGAATTATCCCCTGTCTGGACGTCAAGGACGGCCGGGTCGTCAAGGGCGTCAATTTTGTGAACCTCCGCGATGCCGGAGATCCTGTGGAGCTGGCGGCGCTGTATGACCGCGAGGGAGCGGATGAGCTCGTGTTTTTGGACATTTCCGCCTCGCATGAAGGGCGGGCCACTATGGTCGAGGTCGTAAAGCAAACGGCTGGAGAAATCGCCATTCCGTTTACGGTAGGCGGGGGGATTTCCCAGGTGGATGATATGAAGCGCCTGCTGCGGGCCGGGGCCGACAAGATCGGGATCAACACGGCGGCGGTGCTGAACCCGCAGCTGATCTCGGACGGCGCACGCCGTTTTGGCTCGCAGTGCATTGTGGTGGCCGTGGACGCCAAATTCAACCCCGACTGGGGCGAATGGGAAGTGTACACCCATGGCGGCCGCAAGGCGACCGGAATCCGCGCGCTCGCATGGGTGCGGGAAGCCGAGAAGCTTGGCGCGGGAGAAATTTTGCTGACCAGCATGGATGCCGACGGCACCAAGGACGGATTTGATCTGCCGCTGACCCGGGCGGTTGGCAGGGCGGTGGGCATTCCGGTGATCGCTTCGGGCGGGGCCGGGGACATCGACGATTTTTACGAGGTGTTCACCGAGGGGCAGGCGGACGCGGCGCTAGCGGCGACGATTTTTCACTATAAAGAAATTGCGGTTCCGGATCTGAAAAAAGATCTGAAAGCCAAAGGGGTGGAGATACGATGACGGAAAATCAACCGTTGCAATATACATGTTCGATCGAAGAACTGGAGAAAACGATCAAATGGGACAGCCAGGGGCTCGTTCCGGCGATCGTACAGGATGCGGCCGGCAAAGAGGTGCTGATGCTGGCGTATATGAACCGCGAGTCGCTGCGCAAATCGCTGGAGACGGGGCAAACCTGGTTTTGGAGCCGGTCCCGCGGAGAGCTGTGGAACAAAGGGGCGACTTCGGGCAACACGCAGCGGATTGCCGCGCTTCGCTACGACTGTGATGGCGATACGCTGCTGGTGGAAGTTCATGCGAACGGTCCGGCTTGCCATACCGGTGAAAATACTTGCTTTTACCGTACGGCGGCAACGGCGGACGTAGGTGGAGCAGTGGCGTCAGTAGCAGGAGCGGGGACAGCGGAGGGTGCAACAATGTCAGCGGTGTCCGGGGCAGCTCCTCAGTGGGCAGGCTCCGGGGAAGGCTCTAGCGGGCCCGGTGACAGCCTTGCGTCCCAGGCGAACGGCTTAGACCGTTTCGCGGTGCTCGCCGAGCTGGAGCAGCTGATCGCCGAGCGCTACGAGCAGCGGCCGGAAGGGGCTTACACGACTTATTTGTTCGAGAAAGGGCTCGACAAAATCCTTAAAAAGGTCGGCGAGGAAACGGCCGAGTCGATCATCGCGGCGAAAAACGGCGACAATGACGAGCTGCGGTACGAGGTGAGCGATTTGATTTACCACTTGCTCGTTCTGCTGCGTGAGCGGGGTTTGCCGCTGGACGAAATCATGCGGGAACTGGAGCGGCGCCATGAGCGTCCGCGCCGCGACTAAGCGGGGGGAGGAAGGCCTTAAGATGCTGATCGATTACCATACGCATCATGACCGCTGCGGACACGCCGTCGGCAAGCTGGAGGAATACATCCGGCGGGGGATTGAAATCGGCTTATCCCAGATCGGCGTATCGGATCATATGCCGCTGCTGCATGTCGATCCGGCCGATTATTATCCGGAGATGGCTATGCCGCTGGACGAGCTGCCGCGTTACGTGGAGGAGGCCTTGGCGCTGAAGGAGAAATACCGCGGCCAAATCGAGGTAAAGGTCGGGCTGGAGGCCGATTACATCGAAGGCTGGGAAGAACGTATCGAAAGCATCGTTCGCGGTTATCCTTGGGATTATGTGATCGGTTCGGTGCATTTTCTCGGGGAATGGGATGTTTCGGATTTCCGTCAAGTGCACCATTGGGAAGGCCAGGACGTTTTCGCGGTCTATGAACGGTATTACGATGCTGTAACCAAGGCGGCAAAAACGGGCTTTTACGATATTATGGGCCACTTGGACGTCATCAAGCGCTTTGGATATAAACCGGAACCTGCGCTCCAAGAGGAAAACGTACGGCTGGAACGTCAGGCGCTTACTGCCGTGGCGGAAGCCGGGGTGGCCATGGAGCTGAACGCCTCCGGGCTGTCCAAGCCTTGCGCGGAAATGTTCCCGAGCGAGCGGATATTACAAATGGCGATCGGGCTGGGGATTCCGCTGACGTTGGGCTCGGATGCGCATGATCCGAACAAGCTCGGCGAACATCTGGATACGGCGCGGGCGGCTCTGTACAATCTGGGGGTTCGTGAGCTGGCGGCGTTTGCAGGGCGGCGAAGAACGATGGTGCCGCTTCACCCGTAGGAGGGCTTAATAGAGGTTGTTCAAAAAGTCATCTTTCCATGACAAAGCCGTTCATGAAGTGGATCGGGCGTCGAATCTTGAATTCAGCCGGGTGGGGATATGCTTCCGAAGCATGTTCCCTACGGAAACATTTCAGTTGCTCACGTAGGCTCACTAAGCTTATGCTTCCGAAGCCGTTTTCTCCGAAAACGTTTAGCTCCGCTACTCAGTCCCTAGCTTCATCCGACTAAAGCGTTTTGAAAAAACGCATATCGGAAGCATACGCTTCGGTCCTGAAAACCCGACTTTTTGAACACGGGTTTAAAGCCAACCGGAGCAGGAATTAGGCATGTATGTCGCGAAAATGGAACACTATAGGAATCAGAAGCTCGGGCGCTTCAGCCTAATTTATCGATATTCCGGGAGGATGTTATGGAAGGCAAAATGCGAATTTTCTCCGGTTCGTCCAATCCGAAGCTGGTGGCGGACATTTGCGGGCGGCTCGGCGTGGAGCCTGGGAAAATCAAGCTTTCGCGGTTCAAAAGCGGGGAAATCTACGTCCATTATGAGGAGAGCATCCGCAATTCCGACGTGTTTCTGGTTCAGGCGCTGTCCCACCCGACCAACGAGCTGTTCGTGGAGTTGCTGGTGATGATCGACGCGGCCAAGCGGGCTTCCGCCCGGACGGTTAATGTGATCCTGCCATATTACGGCTACGCCCGCCAGGAGCGCAAGTCGGCGCCCCGGGAGCCGATCTCGGCCAAGCTGGTAGCCGATGTGCTGACGACGGCGGGGGCCAGCCGGGTGGTCACGATCGACCTGCACGCCCCGGCGATCCAGGGCTTTTTCAACATCCCGGTCGATCATCTCACTGCGCTTGATTTGATGACCGAATATTTGAAATCCCGGAATATCCCGCGTCCGGTAATCGTATCGCCCGATGCCGGCCGGGCTTCGATGGCCGAAAAGCTGGCGAATGGGCTTGATTCTCCGTTTGCGATCATGATCAAAAAGCGTCCGGCCCACAACCAGTCGGTGATCACGCACGTGATTGGCGATGTGGCGGGACATACCCCGATCATTATCGAAGATTTGATCGACACCGGGTCGACCATCGTCAACGTCGTGGAAGGGCTGAAGGAGAGGGGGGCGGAGGATGCATACGTGTGCGCCACGCACGGATTGTTTTCCGGCGAGGCGCTGCAAAAGCTGCAGCACGAAAACATCCGCGAGGTCGTGGTGACCGACTCGATCGCGCAGCCGGAGCATCTCCCCCACTTTAAGGTGCTCTCCGTTGCCCCGATGCTGGCGAAGGCCATCCATTTTATTCTGGAGGGCGGGTCTATCGCCGCTTTGTTTAAAGATCGCGGGATTTGATTTGTAATAAGCGTAAAACTGGAACGGCGGACCGTCGGCCTTAAAAATAGCGGCACTTTATGTACTTATTATCGGGAGCCTTGCCATGTTCACCTCATTAGGGGCATTTTTTGCCCTTATATTATTTCGTAAGGAGGACCGCCGGCTTATCGGCGGATTTTCCTGCATCTACCGCATCTACCGCACCTACCAGCTACCACAGCTACCACAGCTACACTACCACTTCTATCGCTTAACCGCCTCCACCACTTCTATCGCTTCTTCTGCTTGGCTGCGGCCTGTTCGCGGTTTTCGGCGGCCCGGAATCGGACGATCCGGCCGATGAGTTCCAGCGGCAGTGGTTCGTCCAAGGGGAATTGCACAGACCCTTTGGCATTTTTATACCCGGCCAGCTCGGCTTGAAATTCCTCAATCCCGCTGGGGGTGGGGTAAAAACCGATATGGTTTTTGAAAGCGGCAAAATGCACGAGGTTTTTGCCGGCCAGCGCAAAGGTGGGCATTTGGTAGCTGATTTTCTCGATAGCATCCGGCGCGGCTGCCTGGATCGTGCTGCGAATTTGCTGCAGCTTGCCGCAAACGTCCGCCGGAAACTGGGCGATATATTCATCGATTGTGGCAAATGTCCGCTTGCTTTCTTCCATAAGTCCTCCTTGGGCGCCCTTTCCGGGGTTTTATTTTTTCTTCCTAATCGACCTAACCGCCGTCCATATCACAATCACCAGCAATATGATAAACAGCAGGCTGATGATCGTATTTTCCCAGACAAAAGTCATCGATTATCTCGCCCCCTTATCTTCGGCCGGCTTACTTCACCGCCCGCATAAAATCGTCCAGTTTGTTGCCCTTTACGTAAATGTCCGGCTTAATGTGCGCGTTCATGATATTGTTCTGCTTGACGTTCCAATAGTGGTTTACGACATAGACTATGATGCGGTTTCGCTTGTCTTCAAAAACTACCTGGCCCACGCCTTTGCCGAAGGTGTCGCGGCCGACGACCGTGACGTTGTTCAGGTACGTTTTGAGCCCCAGGGTCAAAAGCTCGGCGGCGCTGGCCGTATTTTCGTCGACGAAAATATAGATCTTCTTGAATCCGGTATGGGACGCGTCGGAATAATAGCTGCTGGTGTAGCCGTCCTGGTAAATGATCGTGCTGGTCACCAGGTCGGGCAGCAGCACGTCCAGCATGGCATTGGCGCTATAGGACAGGCCGCCGCCGTTGCCGCGCAAATCGAGGACCAACGTTTTGTCTTCAGGATTCGGAATCCGGTCCAGGAGCTGAATGAATTGATCATCGGTCGTCTCCGTAAAGCTATCGAAGGCAAAGTAGTACGTATTTCCCTTTTCTTTATAAGTGATATTGTCGTCCCGAGCCGCCGTCATTTGGTCGTACGCGTCTCCATAGATCGCAAAGGTGAACCTGTCGTCCGCCAGCTTGGCGTTGTTAATCGTCCGTCCGATCTGTTCAACGGACAGGCCGGGTTGTTTCAGCTTCTCCAAGGCCTGCTCCAATTGATCGCCGCTCTTCCGGTACAGGTAATTGTCCAGGAAAAATTGGCGGACCCGTCCGCCTAGCGGTTCCTGCTTCTCTTCGAGCGAGCTTTGCACATAAAGGGCCGTCGAGTCTTCGTCGTAGATTTTCAGCGCCCGGTTGCTATACTCCTTGGCCTTCGCATCGTCCTCAAGCAGCAAATAAGCGTAGGCGATCTGCGCCAACGATTCATAATCTTCGGGGTTGAGGTGTACCGCTTGTTCGAAATAGGGGATGGCCTCCTCATAATTTTCCAGCTCAAGCTGGCATTGTCCGATGTACCAAGGAATATCAGGGTGGCTGAACGCCAGATCGGCAAGCTTTTGGCCGAACTCGACGCACCGGTAGTATCTTTTTCCCCAATCCAGCGCTTTGAGCTTGTAAATATAGCCGGTTTCGTCGGCCGGATCCAGCTTGATCGCCCGTTCGAAATACGGGAGCGATTCGAGGTATAATCCTTGATCCAGATAGGCGTTGCCCATGGCATTATGAATTTCCGCCGCGTCCGGGCTCTTCGCGTACACCGCCTCGGCCTGGTCCAGATCCCCCTGGGCGCTGGAAGTCCAAATCAGCCATGTGTATACTTCCGGTTCGTCCGGGAACTTATTGAGCAGCCGGTTAAAATGGTCCGCCGCCGTATCGTAATCGCCGTTATCGTAGTACAGTTCGCCCAGCTTCAGCTGAGCTTCCGGAAGATCGGGGAATTTCTCCCCGGCCTGTTTGTAGAACCGCTCGGTTTCTTCGAACTCCGCGGTTTCTTCCAGCAAATATCCTTTGATCATGTACCCTTCGTAGCTATCCTCATACTTCTTGAAAAAGGAATCGGCAAACTTCACCGCTTTTTCATCCCGGTCCAGCGCCAGAAGGGAGTCGATAACCATTTCCGCCGCGTCGGTATCGGACGGCACGAGCTCCAGATACTTTTTGAATTGCGCCAGCGCTTCCTCGTAGTCGCCTTCCTCGTAGGAAACCAAACCCATGCCGTAAATGGCGCTTTCGCTCCGGCTGTTCAGCGCAACGGCCTGCTTATAGCTGGCCAGCGCCTCCTCGTTCCGGCGCAGACCGTTCAGCGCGTTCCCTTTGTTGACGTACTCCACATCGGTATTGGGGAGAATCAACAAGGATTTCTCGATATAATCAAGCCCTTTGGCATAATCGCCCAATTCGTTGTAAGCCCAGCTTATATTGTTAAAAGGAGAGTCGATCAACTCCGAACGCTCGACCTCCCGCTTCAGATCTTTAAGCTCCGGATCGAGTTTATAGACGTATTCTATGGCTTTGTTCAAAAACGGCAAGGCGTCTTCGTACGCGCCCTCTTCGATCTTCTGGTAGCCCTTTTGGTTATTGTCGGAAATCTGCTTCTCCAAACCGTTAAGCGCGGACGGGCTGTCCTGATCCAGGCATCCCCCCAGAATGCCGCCGCCCGCCAATACGGCAGCCACTACAAAAGCTCTGATTCTGCTTCGCAAAAAATCCCCTCATTCTGCCTCATTCTAAATAATAATTCTGCTAACTAATTCTGCGCTTTTTTCCGATTTTCCTCTTGCCTCCAAAAAACCGTTATTTTCCGCACGGATTTCCCATGGGAGGACAGCTTTACCTATGGTATACTGTGTGTTGGAGAGTTTACGACCACGTACTAAGCTGACGATATGATCTTATAACATAGAATGCATCAATTAAAAACCAGAGGAGGTGCCTTGCTTGCACGAGAAAAAACAACCGTCCGGGGATATGCGCGGGAAAGTGCTGCCGCTCTCGATGGATGCGGGCTTTTTCTTTGAGAGAGCCGTCTCTTCGTTAGACCGCTATCACTACGACAAGGCATTGAAATATTTTCGCAAAGCCGTGGAGTACGAGCCGGAAAACCCGGTGAACCACTGCAATATGGCGGGAATTCTTTCGGAGATGGGAGATTATGAGGCATCCAACGAGGTATTGGCCACCGTGCTTCGGGATATCGATCCGACCATGACGGAATGTTATTTCTACATGGCCAACAATTACGCCAATATGGACTTGTTTGAAGCGGCGGAGGAAGCGCTGGTGACGTATTTGGAGGAGGATGCCAGCGGCTATTTCCTGACCGAAGCGGAAGAGATGATGGATCTGCTCCAATACGAGCTGGATCGTCCGACCAAGCTGAAAAGCATCAAGTCGAGGGAGGGCTTGTACGAGCACGATCAGGCCAGGGCCCTGCTCGAGGAAGGCAAGTTCAACCAGGCGGTGAAGCTGCTGGAGGAACTGGTGCAAGGCCGCCCCGATTTCCTGGCCGCCCGCAACAACCTGGCGCTTGGCTATTATTACCTCGGGCATTTTGACAAGGCGATGGGTATGGTGCATGAGGTGTTGGCGCAGGATCCCGGCAACCTGCACGGGCTGTGCAATTTGGCCGTGTTTTATCAGCATGAGGGGAATCGGGAAGCGATGGAGGAACTGGCGGAACGCTTGAGCAACATCGTGCCGTTTCACCAGGAGCATGTGTTCAAGCTGGCTACGACGATGGGCATGTTGGGCCGGCACGAGGCGGCCTTCGGGCACTTCAAGCGGCTGCTGCAGAACGAAGAGATGCGCCGTGAACCCAGCGTTTCCCACTATGCGGCGGTAGCCGCTTATTACACCGGGCGGTACGCCGAGGCGCGGAGGCTGTGGCAGCACGTGAAAAGGCTCGATCCCGGCTCCTCCGTGGCCGGCTTTTATCTGGCGCAGCTGGATCAAAGCGGCGGCGGGGATGAGGCATCCAAGCCGTTTTCGGTCAATTACCAGTACCTGCTGCCGTTTGAGGAGCAGCTTAAGCGTTGGGAGACATCCGAAGACGGCTTCCCTGCCGATCTCAAGGACAACCCGCTCGTCCGCTCCTCGTTCTTCTGGGCGCTGCGCCACGGGGATGCGAAGACGAAGCTGCAGGTCATTCAGGCGCTGGGCCTGATCGCCGACCAGGAGGTTGAGGAAGCGCTGCAGGCTTTTTTGCTGGAGCCGGAGGAAGATGAGTACTTGAAGGATATGGCTCTTTTTGTGCTGCGTAGTCTGGGCGTGAGCAAAATGCTTCCGGTTCGCTTCGGGGCGGCCACAACGATGGTCGATCCTAGCCGCGTGACGACGAAGCTGCCGGTTTGGGAGCGCGAGTGGCAATCGGTGATCAACCTGGCGATGAGACAGATGCGGCCCAGCTATGATCTCCAGCAGCAGCATGATATGGAGACGCTGTGGGTTGATTTTTTGACCCGGCTCTATCCGGATACGCCGAAAATTACGCACTTGGAAGGCTGGGCGGCGGCGCTGGAGTATTTGACGGCCAAAATGCACCGCCGGCCCGTAACCTATGAGCAGGTGGCGAGCAAATACAATATTTCCGCTTCGACGGCCCGCCGGTATGCTTCGCGGGTCGATGAAGTGTGCGGCGTGAAAGAGAAAATCGAGGCGATTTTTCCATCGGTACGGTAGTTGCGGGGGTAAGTCGGTCCAACTTGGGGAAAACTTGTAATGGCGAATCAATGGCATGAATGGCAAGCATGGCGGATTGATTTTTATTTCTAAGGGAACCAAGGAGGTAGACATGATGCGTAAAACGATGGTGATCGGCACCGGTCCGGCCGGACTGACGGCGGCGATTTATTTGGCGCGGGCCAATTTGAGCCCTATTGTGATTGAAGGGACGCAGCCGGGAGGGCAGTTGACCACGACGACGGAGGTGGAGAACTTCCCCGGCTTTCCGGAGGGTATCATGGGTCCCGAGCTGATGGACAATATGCGCAAGCAGGCGGAACGCTTCGGCGCCGAGTTCCGAAACGGCTGGGTGGAAGGAGTCGATTTCTCGAAACGTCCGTTTAAGGTGAAGCTTGAAGGCGGCGAGGAACTGGAGGCGGAGTCGGTCATTATCTCCACGGGCGCTTCGGCCAAGTATCTGGGCATTCCGGGCGAGCAGGACAACGTCGGGCGCGGCGTAAGCACCTGCGCGACGTGTGACGGATTTTTTTTCCGCGGCAAAAAAATCCTCGTCATAGGCGGCGGCGACTCCGCGATGGAGGAAGCGAATTTCCTGACCCGGTTTGCCACCGAGGTGACGGTGGTGCATCGGCGGGAGGAACTGCGCGCTTCGAAAATCATGCAGGATCGCGCTAAGGGCAACGGGAAGATCAGCTGGGCGCTGAACCGGACGCCGCTTGAAGTGGTCACGGACGAAACCGGGACCGTGAAGGGATTGAAGGTCCGCAACAACGCAACCGGCCAGGAGGAACTGTTGGAGGCGCAAGGGGTGTTTGTAGCGATCGGCCATACGCCGAACACGAAATTCCTGGGCGGGGCGGTCGAAACCGATGATCACGGCTACATACTAGTGAAGCCGGGGACGACGGAGACGAATGTGCCGGGCGTGTTCGCCTGCGGCGACGTGCAGGACATGCGCTATCGCCAGGCGATTACGGCGGCGGGTTCGGGCTGCATGGCCGCGATGGACTGCGAGAAGTTCCTCGAAGGCAGCATGGTGCACGATTGGAGCGGAAACTAAGGGAATTGGAAGCTAAGGAGCGATGAACTAAGAGAAGTGGGATGTAAGAAAACGGAGTTTAAGATAGCGGATTTAAGAAGAGGCGCCGTTAGGGCGCCTTTTTTGGCGTGTATAAACGGGGGAGTGGCTTGAAGGAAGGGCGGCTTGACTGGATCAAATGCAAAAGTGCATCTCATTTGAGGGTATTCGATAAAAAAGGTGTTTTGGCCGAAAATGAACTGCAATTTTGCATTTGACGAACCGTTTTTGGGGCATATGGGCGCATATGAAATGAACTCTTGCATTTCGTGGGGGAGGGGCTTCGCATAATTTCAGATGGTAAGATACACCTTATGCAGTCCGCCGGCCCTTAGACCGGCGGACGCATTGGCGGCCAAGCGCCGTATTGGTGTATCAGTCGGAAATGGTTGCAGTCGAGCGGAACGTTATCTTGCCGTTCTCCGCTGCAAATTCATAAATTTTACCGCGGTATTTGATGCCTTGCACGCGGCAATCGCCCCACGGCGGCAGTTTAGGGGACATTTCCCCGTTCAGCGGCGGATACAGGTTCAAACCGCCGAACAGTACGGCGGCGGCCGGCATGCCGCTCCATCCCTGCAAATCCGAACCTTTTCCGTAGACCGGGTCATAATACTCCACCGGCGTCAACCAGCCGCGCTCCAGACCATAAGTGAACCAGCGTGTCAGCGGATACTCCCAGTCGTCACGGCGATGGCGGAGCTTGGCCCAAGCGTACATCCCGCTAAGGTAAGGCCAATCGCTCCCGTTGTGATAACGAAACGGGTAGGCGGATTTTTCGACCAGATGCTGCGCGTGCGAATATTGCGGGAATACGGTCATTACTCCCCAGTCTCCGAACGGCTGTTCATCGTTGTTGCGGCTTTCCAGCCGCGCGGTCAAAATGTCCAACACCCGGCGCTGATCCGTCTCGGCGCCTATGCCGAACAGCGGAGCCAGCGACTGTTCGATGGAGACGTTGTTTTCCGTCAATCCCTCGCCGCCTACATTCAAATAATTTAGGTACCCGGTTTCGTCGCTCCAAAGATACTGGCGCAGCCCAAGCTCGAGCCGCTCTGTCTTGGCGTCCCACTGCTTGCGATCGTCTCCGTTGGCCGGCCAAGTTTCAACAAATTGCATGATTTCCGCATAACATCGGCGGGCGCGAATGTACAGCAGTACATCGTAGGCAACGATGCCCTGGCGAACCACGTTGTCGCACCAATCGCGGCGGTTGTCCGGTTTGATCATCTGCGGCAGCGCCTCATCGGTGATGCCCTCCAGCTTGCCGAGACAGAGGCTGGCCAGTTCCAGAACGGTCCGCCCGTTTACCTGTTCGCTGAGCAGGCCGGCATCATGCGTCCAGGCCAAATAGTCATGCAGCATCATCACAAAGAAGGAGGGAGAGTCATAGTGGTCCGGCCAAAACTGCTCGTAGGCTTCTTTCAACACATTGTAGATCACTGCGCTCGGGCAGGATCCGTCGGGGCCGATGCCTTGGGCTAGCGTGACGATTTCGTTTCTGACCCATTCCGGCTTAAATGGCAAAAGCGGCAGCACCGTCCAGTAACCGTCCCGGAAATAAGTCCGCGAAGGACTCTGGTAGTTCACCCCGGCATAAAAAGCGGCGAAACGCCCCCCGCTTTCCTTGTACATGGAATGAGACACGTTCAGGCAAGCGGCGACCAATGAATTGAGCGTCCGCTGGCCGCTGGCCGTAAAGCTCTCCCGCAGCCAGGCGCGGTATGACTCTGCCGCCAATTGGGCCGAGTCGGCTCCTTTGGCCAGAACTTCCGCCGCCAGCGGCTGCATACCGCCGGAAAAGGTCAGTGTGAATACGGCCGTCGCCCCGGGCTCGATCTCGTCCTTGAAGTCCAGAATCATACGCGGACCTTCCTGCTCGATATACTCAGCCTTGTGGCTGGAGGCCAAATGAATCCGGTAGTCGTCGCCAAGCTGGGCCTCCCACTGTGTCCGCGCCTCATTCCAAACTTCCTTTATCTCCATCGCCCGGTAGGTTCCGTTTTTGGCGGCCATTGCCGCCATATGGCTTTTGAGCTCCCACAGCATTCCGTGGCGCAGGTAAAGCCTGGCCGCGGCGTTACCTTCGTTTCTGAATGTAAACCGAACATACACCGCGTTGTCTTCGTCATTGCAGAATTGCTGCGCCGAGACGGCCACCCCGTCAAGCTCGGCTGAGGACCGGAAATCGATTTCCATCATTCTCCCCAGGACGCGAACCGTTTTGCGGTGTTTCGCCGGCAGCCTTCGCCCGTTAACTGACCAGGCCGTAAACCAACTGTTCTCGTTCAATATCGACCATTCGCCGGCCACTGAATACTTGGACACGCCGCCGTTGCCGTCAAACTGGGCCAGCAGGCGGCGGTTGGACACATCGTATTGGGTGATGCCGTACCAATAATGTTCCGTAACAATCGCGTGTTGGTCTGAATAAGTTCTAATTGACACTGCAAACATCTCCCATCAAATTTAATCGAAATTACTTGGAAGAACCTTGAGACAGTCCTCCGACGAAATGCTTCTGGAAAAAGAGAAACAAAATAATAATCGGCACGATGGCGATGATGGTGTAAGCGGCCATCGGCCCGATCTCGCCCATTCGTTCTCCCAATGCGCTGCGCAGGCCCACGGGGATCGTCCGCATTCCGTCCGAGGAGGTCAAGGTCAAGGCGATCAGGAATTCGTTCCATGTACGGACGAATACCAGAATCGCTGCGGCGGCCAAGCCGGGCCGAACCAGAGGCAGCAAGATAGTAAAGAAAATCCGCATCCGCGAGCAGCCGTCAATCATTGCCGCTTCTTCAATCTCCTTGGACAATCCTTCAAGGAAATCTTTCATGACGAAAATGACCATCGGAATGCCGGTCGCCGTATAAACGAGGATGATGCCCGCCAGGGAGTCAAGCAGACCGAGGGAATGCATCAGCACGTACAGCGGGATCACCGTCAGCAGAGCGGGAATCATCCGTACGGAGAAGATCGCCATGAAAATCGCGTTGCGGAACGGGAAGCTGAGTCTTCCGAGCGCATACCCTGCCAGGGAACCGACCAGCAGCGACAAAATCAGGGACACGCCGGTCACGATCAGGCTGTTCGTAAAATAAGTCACAATCGGCGAATTGACGGCAGCGCTCATATAGTTGCTCCCGGTTGGATCCTTCGGGAAAAGGGTAGGGGGAAAGCTGTTCCACTCGATCTGCGGCTTGAGGGACAGCATCAGAATCCAGAGCAGCGGAGCCAGCGAGATGATTGCCCAAGTCACGGCAGGTACATAGGTGAGCACGGCCCAAGTGCGGTTTGATCGACGTTTCATTTGTCAGCCCTCCTTCCTTCTCAGCATTCGGTAATACACGACACTCATGAACAAGTTGATCAGGAACATCAGCACGGCAATCGTCGAGCCTTTTTCAAATTGCCCTATCTTGAACGCCGTATTGTACATCTGAATGCCCAGCAGATTGGTCGATTCGAGCGGGCCGCCGGCCGTTAGGGCATACACCAGGTCAAATTCGTTAAAGGTACTGGTGGTAATCCATACCAACGTCACGAGAATCGTCGGCTTCAGCAGCGGCAGCGTAATGTACCAGAGCTGCAGCAGTTTGTTGGCTCCGTCAATCATGGAAGCTTCATAAACGTCATTTTGGATGGATTGCAGTCCGGCAAGCAGCATGATCATCGAAAACGGCATGCCAAACCACACGTTGGCGACGATGACCATATTCATGGCATTCTCCACGCCAAGCCAGGGAATCGGCTCGGAAATGACGCCGACGGACATCAGCATGTAATTAAGCAGACCGGTCCGGTCGGAGATGTAGAACAATTGGAAGATGACGGCGACCACGATCGGCGACAAGATCCATGGAATGACAATCAGGCTGCGCAGAAAACCGTTGATTCGAAACGTCTTTTTCAAACTGAGCGCTAACAGGAGGCCGAGCCCGAACTGAAAGACGACAGACCAGAACGTAAACACGGCAGTTTTCCACAGCGGGAGCCAGAATACGGAGCTTCCTAGAACTTCTGCGTAATTTTTCAGACCGACAAACGTGCGGTCGAATACAAGAAATTTGCTATTGTAAAAGCTGAGGTACACGGCATAAAAAGTCGGGTAAAAAGCGAATACGCCGATAAACGCCAGCACCGGGAGCAGAAAAATGAGCGCTATCGTCCATTCCTTTTCCCATCTCCACTTCTCGGGCTTTAAAGAGGATTGTATATTGGCTTGCCTGTAAGTCCGCTCCTCCATCATGGGTGGCTCCTTTCGCTTCAAAAATAGAAGGGAGGCCCGGTTCCGGATGTCGCCGGACCTCCAAACGCGCCGTTAACGACTATTGGGGAATCTTTTTCTGCGCGTTGTCGAGCGCTTCCTGCGGCGACAGTTGACCGCCAAGGACTTGCTGAACCGCTTCGCGGTACGCCTTGGATATGACTTCGTACTTGTCCGTTTTGGCGCGCGGACGGGCGTAAGGCATAATATCGACAAAGCTTTGAAAGATCGGGTCGGAGGTGAAGACCTCGTCCTGATAAGCGGACAAGCGCATCGGCATGTTGCCGGTGCCGTTTTTGAAGATTTCGATTTCATGCTCCGGCGAGGTTACCTTTTCAATCCATTTCCAGGCCGCATCTTTGTTTTGGGAGTTGTCGAACACTACCCAGGTCCCATAACCTACCGCCGTGGCCGGACTATCGGCAGATGCGCCGTCAGGCACCGGAATGGCGGCGGAGCCGAGCTTGTCCGTCAAATTGCTCTGCCCGAGGAAATTGGCATCGCTGCGCCATTCCCAGGACCCGACGATCGCCATGGCCGCCTGACCGCTGATGATGCTGGAGGCTACTTCCTTTTTCGTTTTCATGTAGCTATCGGGAGGTGCTACTTTCTCCTTCGCCACCAGATCGGACATAAACTGCACGGTTTGCACGACCGGAGCGCTGTTCAGTGTCGGCTTGCCGCTATCGTCGACGAAATCCCCACCCAGAGCCCAGATCCAAGGCAAGGAACGCATGGACGTGTGCTCCGAGTCGCCGCCGTTCAAGGCAAAGCCGTACTGAATTCCTTCCGATTTGCCGGCTTCCATCAGTGCTTTGGCGGCAGTTACAAGGTCGCTCCAGGTTTTCGGCGGCTGTAGTCCCGTCTTTTCCAACAGATCTTTTCGATAAAGCAGCGTTCTTACGTCGCCGTCGCCGGGAATTCCATAAACCTTCCCGTCGAATACGACGGAATCCCACACTTTTTCTGGAAAATCGCTGGACCCGTCCCATCCGTTGGTATATGAGCTTAGATCCGCCAGCATGCCGGTTGCCTGGAATTCGGCCAGCCATTGTCCATCCAGGAAGGCAACGTCCGGCAGGTTGTCTGCAGATACGGCCGCGAGCAACTTGGTGCGGAGCGAATCATTAGTGATCTTTTCGATTTTCAGCTCGACGTCCGGGTTTTCGGCCTTATAATCGGCGATGACCTTGTCCATCGGTCCGCTAATTTCGGCTTTGTATGGGTCCGCCCAATCCCAAATCACAAGCTCTTTCTTGTTATCCCCAGCCGAACTGCCGGGGTTTCCAGAACTGCCGGGATTGGAACCGCATCCCGTTAGGGTCAATGAACCTGCCAAAATGAGACTTGCCAAGGTGATCCATAATCTTCTTTTCATCCTTGATTCCTCCCTAGAATGGATGTTTTCAATCTCTTCACTGCACCAGCAACGGCGCCGATCGCGCCCGCTTCATTGCCCAGCTTGGCCGGAACGATCGTCGCTTCGATCGGCGTAAACCCCCTGACTTTCGAACGAACGGCATCTAAATAGACATTGCCCGCTTCTGCTACACCACCTCCAATCACGACTAAAGCAGGATTTAATATGGAAATGGCATTGGCGATGCCGATAGCCATATGGGTAACCGGCTCTTCCAGAATGCTCCAGGCCACCTCATCTCCTTGCGCCGCTGCTTGGAGAACATGCTTCGCGTCGATACGGGATATATCGCCCTGCACCAGATCGAGGATGGGCGATTTTCGCTCCCGGGCGGTGAAAAATTGCCGCGCCCGCTGGCCGATCGCCGTTCCCGAAGCCGTCTGTTCAAAATGACCGAATCGGATTTCCGGTTTCGCTTGTGTTGCAGCGGATTCTGGAGCGGGAGCTTCAATCACAAAATAGCCCAGTTCACCGGCCGAATGCGCGGAGCCTTTGTACAACTCGTCGTTCAACACCAGCGCGCCGCCGATTCCAGTGCCGACCGTGACCATGAGAAAGTGTTGAGCACCGGCCGCCGCACCGCGCCATTTTTCCCCCATCGCGGCTACATTGACATCATTGTCCAGATACAACGGGCCCTTAAAAAACTTGCGGATGCTTTCCTTCACATTGGCACGGACCCAAGGGAATGCCGGAGCATTGGTTAGAACCCCTGTCTCCTCGTCCACAACTCCCGGGAAACCGAAGCCCATGCCCGCGATCGCTTCGCTGCCTTGTCCCGTTTCCTTCGCCATCGCTTCGATCTCGCCAATCAGCCTTTGAAAGAAAACATCGGGATCGGCATCCGGCGATGTGGCGATTTTTCGTTTTGACAGCACCTTGCCCGTCAGATCGGACAGGATCAGCAAGGTTTTAGTTCCGCCGACATCAATGCCGGCAATCAGTATTTCCGGGGTGGATTCATTCAGCAACATTATCCCTCGCTTTGTTCGCTAGTAAGTTGTCTTTAATGTATTCCAGGGTATGGGCAACCGCTGTTTGGATCGCTCCTTTCAGCACCGATTTGCTGCGCAGCGCCGTGCATTTCAGTTCGGGCTTATCCTTAAATTCCGCCGCGATGATCTCTTTCAGAAAAGGAAGCATAACCTCGCCGTTCTCTCCGACTGAACCGCCGAGCACGACCAGCCGGGGAGCCAAAACAACGCAAAGGTTATGGATCCCTCTCGCTACGATTCGGCTGTACTCCCCGATGATTTGCAGTGCCGCCGGGTCTTCGCTCCGCGCTGCCGCGAATATATCCGCCGTCTCCATCTGCGCATGCCCCCGCAGTACGGATGGAATATCGTCCCGGCGCAACACGGCTTCGGCGAGCGAGAACAGCCCGGCTTCGGAGATGCGTTCCTCCAGCCTGACATCCGGCTCGATCAGCATCTCGCCGAATTCGCCAGCTGCCCCGCCGAGCCCGCGCAGCAGCTTGCCGTCAATCATCAGGCCGGCGCCGATCCCGGCATCGAGTGACAAATAAGCGAACAAGCTGCTTCCCGCCGCTGCCCCTTCCTTAAATTCCGCGAGCGCTGCCAGGTTCACGTCATTTTCCAAAATAATGCGGCAGGGAAACACCCGAGCCAAGGAAGCCTTGCTGAGATGCTTCTCAAGTCCGCGGAGCTTCGAAACCATAATCGACAGCTCGCCTTGTTCGTCCACCACGGCGGGGACGCCAATCGCCATATGGATCACTTTATTCCAACCGATCCCTTGACCGGACAAGAGCGCCTCGGCCTTAGCCTTCAGTTCTGCCGTCAGTGAAGCTGGCTCATTCGTGTCCCGAATAGCGTACTGGTGCTCCGCCATCGTTTCGCCAAGGAGGTTCGATAGGGCTAAGTGAATGTGATCGGCGGCGATCTCTGCGGCCAGCGCATAATGGCTTGAGCCATTAAATTCGATCAATGTCGGCTTTCTCCCAGGTCCACTCTCGCCGTGGCCCACCTCCCTGATTAAACCGGAAGCGAGAAGGTTGGCGATGGCCGAGGACACTGTAGGCTTGCTGAGCCCGGTAATTCGACTGAGGTCCGCTCTGGAGAGCCGTCCATGCTGAAGAATAAATTCCAAGGCAATCGTTTCGTTCATGCTTCTGATTAATTGCGGATTCCCGATCGTCGCATTTTTCATCGTGTCTAGCTCCATTTCTTTTCACTTTAATTAGTAATATTTACTAACTAATATGGATTTCGATCAGTTAGTAAAGAAACTTTACTTATTGTACAAAAAAATATACTTTTCTCTTGGCCTTTTTTAATTTTAAAAATATTATAGAGGCCAAAATTTCATTATGTCAATATATTTTACATGATAATCTTTAAAACAATAGATTTTCAGAAAATTGGGTGAAAATATGTTAGAAAACATTACATTATTTCTGAAATTTCATCTTTTTTTCAAAAATGAATGCGCATACAAATTAAAGACCTTCCTTCGGGCGTACGGCATGTCTTTCTTGGTCACAATCCTCGGGACAGTGGACGGATTCCTGATGTCTAGCATGCTGGCTTACAGGCGCTATGAAAAGGCAAGGGGTAGCTGCAACGGACCTGAATAACGCTCCAAAACAGGGGGAGTAAAAATTGTAAACGGACCGAACAGACCTTATTTCCTTCAAATTCGCTCTAGTGGCCTCAATTGGAGCCCAATAAAGGCTGCTGAGTCCGTTTCAGCGGGAAATCCCGGGAAATGAGGGATAAGGTTGTTACGGCCCGTTAGCGGTTGACACGTGGATGCAGACGGGGGCCGAAGCCGTCTTTTCGAAAAGCGTGTTGGTGTCTGAGGCCTTTACAAGTAAGAGCGCCGTTAATAGTTGGCCGTTAAACGGCCTTCCGGCGGAAATACAGGATGCCCGCGGCGAGAAAAATCAGGAAGCTGCCCAGCACTGTGATAAGCAGGTTTTCTATGGGCAGATTAAACGCCCCGTAGTCGGCTTCCCCTTTCGGCATCATCGCCAGAATCGGCTGGGCCCACGGATAAAACGGAGCGACTTTGTCCGAGTTGACGATCAGCATGTTCGGAATCGTCAGCGAGACGTTGACGGCGAGCGGGGCGGCAAAGCTGGACCAGGCCAGCGAGACGCCGAGCTGCAGCGCCACCAGCGGCAGGCAGGCGACCAGGCCGCCGATCAGGCTGACGGCGATCATGCTCCACGGAATCGGCCAAGCGAGGCCTTGCACCTGAGAGACGATCAGCAGCATGACCAGAAAGATAAGCTGGGTCGCCGCCAACAAGGAAATCACGACGGTAAATTTGGCCATATAAACGGCCGGGCGTGAAACGGGCAGGACGAGCAGCTGTTTCCAGCCGCCACCGGTATGCTCGTAGCGGCAGATGAACGAAGCGAACAATCCGGCCATGATCGGCAGAAACAGCATAGCGTGCAGCATGGACATCCCGCCGAGGAGCGCCGGCCAGGCGTCGGCCCCGTCCGGCAGGTTCATGAGAAGGCCGATCAGGGTGGATAGCAGGGGGCTGGCGAGCAATACCAGCCAAAGGCGGGAACGCGACATTTTGAGCCGCTCCGCGGCAAGCACGTTCAGAAACGTTTTCATGTCAATCCACATCCTTTCGGTTGAAATGAACGAGTCCGGCCAGCAAAATCACCGCGCCGACGGCGATGCCTAGCGCCACGAACCATTCGCGATGCGGACCAAGATACCCGAACACCGGCCAGTTGAGCGGGAACCACTCGGACAGGTCCAGCGTAAACGGGGATACGAGCGACAGGACCACGCCAAGCGATACGGGCAGCGACGGGTTGCGGTAAGTGAGCGAAAGCCAGAGCTGCAATGCGAGCAAGGGCAGCGCGGCGAACAGCGGGAAAAACCCGATCCGCGCCAAATCCGCCAGAGGTATTCCATTCAGGGCGAAGCCAAAAACAAGGCCGAGGATTATCGTGGCGATCGGCAGCAAAATGCAGGAAACGGACAGCAGCAGCAAACAGAGCAGGAACTTGGCGCCGAATACGGCCGTGCGGGAAATCGGCAAAGCCAGCAGCTGTTTCCAGGAGCTTAGTTGATGCTCGACATTCGCCACCAGGGAACTGACCAGCGTGCAGCCGAGAAACAGGGCGATCGGGACGAACCCGGAAATGTTTTTTAACAGTCCTCCCCAAGGGTCGTCGGCGTACCTCTTCATCAAATAGTCGAAGCGGAGTCCGAAATTCAGCGCCTGCATGGCTACGAGCCCGAGCGGGGCGAGAAAGATCAGGAACCATATGCCTTTGCGGCGGATTTTCAGAAAGTCCGCCGACAATGCGCGCAGCATCATAGGGAGCTCCCCTCCCCGACGATCCGCATGAAGATGTCCTCCAGGGACTTTTTCTTTTGCTCGACCCGGTAGACGGCGTGCCCGTTCTCCACCAGGGCTTTCACCAAACGGGCGACCTGCGCGTCAGCCAGGCCGGGGAACTTGAGCGTACCGTCCTGTAGTTTCCCGACCGTCCCCAAATCGCGGGCGATCCACAGGGCCGCATCGGGCTCGGAGACGACCAGCTCCATATCGTGCGCCGCAGTGAGGCGCAGGTTGTCGATCGTGTCCTGGAACACCATCTGGCCCTGACGGATAATGCCGACCGTATTCGCCATCAGCTCCATTTCCCCGAGCAGGTGGCTGGAGACGAGCACGGTGATGCCGTACTGCTTCGGCATGTTTTTGATCAGCTCGCGGATTTCGTGGATCCCGGTCGGGTCAAGGCCATTCGTCGGCTCGTCCAAAATAAGCAGCTCGGGGCTGCCCAGCAGGGCGGCGGCGATGCCAAGCCGCTGCTTCATGCCGAGCGAGAAGCCCTTGACCGGGCGGCGCGCTTCGCCGCGCAGCGAGACGATGTCGAGCACTTCGTCGATGCGCGATTTCGGCACCTCGAGAATGCGGCGGATCGCTTCCAGATTGTCGATCGCGCTCAAATGCCCGTAATAGGACGGCGATTCCACCAGAGACCCGATCTTGCGCAAAATAGCCAGTTTGTCTTTGCGCAGGTCTTTGCCGAACATGCGGATCGTCCCGGCCGTCGGCTGGATCAGCCCGAGGAGCATCCGGATCGTCGTCGTTTTCCCGGCCCCGTTGGGCCCAAGGAAACCGTAGATGTCGCCTTTGGCGATTTTCAGACTTAAATCGTCCACCGCGGCGCGGCCGCGGTATTTTTTCGTTAAACCTTCCGTTTGAATGATCAGTTCATTCACGATTTATCACCTCGGGAAACATGATACCGCGATGAGTTTAAACGGGAAGGTGGGGCAAGTTTAAGTTTTGTTTAAATGTTGCGGAAGCGGCCGGCCGGGAAAAATGTATACGCGCGTGCCCGCGCTCGAAGACTCCGTCTCCCGCGCCAGGCCCATTTCCCGGAGCAGCAGGTCGACGATCTGCAGGCCGAGACCGGCCCCTCCGGAGGGCGAATCGGCGTTCATGCCGGGGCCGCGGTCGCTGATCGCCAGGGCGATGGCCTCCCCGCGCGGCTGCAAGGAGATGCCGACATAACCGCCGGAGCGGGCGTACCGCACCAGGTTCTGGAACAGGTTATCCAGGACGCGGCGGAAGCCCTGAGCGTCGATGTTCCAATATAAAGGCTGATCCGGCAGCTCGATGTCGGCGGCGATGCCTTCTTTTTCCCAAAGCGGATACCAGGCCGCCGCGCTTTCCCGCACGAGCCGCAGCACGTCGAGTTTTTCCGGCGACATGGCGTACCTGCCCGAAGAAAGCAGGCTGTAAGACAGCAAATGATCCATCAGGCCGGACAGGTCGCCTAGTTTGGCTTCCATCAGAGCCAGCGATTGCCGGCCTTGTTCCGTCAAAGGCTCTTTGCGCAGCGTGTACAGATGCCCCCCCAGCACGGTCAACGGTGTCCGCAAATCGTGGGACAACTGGCTGATCAGGTTTTTGCGCAGCTCCTCTTCTTCGCGCTCCCGCTGGCGGCTGTCCTGAAGCTCGTAGACCATATGGTTGAAGGCCTGCTCGAGCCGCCCGATTTCGTCCGGCCGTCCTTCCTTGACCGGGGACGGCAGCCCGGAGGGCCCGGGGTACGTCATGCCGGCTTCCAGGCGCAGCAGTCTTTTGCGGATATTGCGAAAAAACAAATACGACAGCAGCACGAAACAGGCCAGCATGATTCCGAGGAACGCGCCGTAAAACCGTCCGTCGTTCCGGTCCGAAATGTCCCTGGTCATGAATTTGCGCGGGAGCTCGAACACCATAAATCCCTGGTTCGCCCGCTCGTCCCCGCCAATAAAGGCCACAACGGTAAACGGGTCGGCATTGACCCGCTTTTTCATAAAGGCGATCGCATCTTCCAGCGTCCACTTTGCCGGCACATTTGCTTGCTTGGGGACTTGCAGCCGGGTTGTTCCGGATGAATCCACCCAATACAGCGCGGCGTCCGGATACTGCCCTTTCCATGCTTTGAGCCGGGCGTCGATCGTCTCCGGGCCGGCAGCCCGCAGCGCTGCCGCTTCCTTGTGCCAGGCCGTTTCAATATCAAGCCCGCTGCCGTAATAGGGGCGCGTGGTATCGCCGGTTTGCGGGGGGTACAGCAAAATGTTGACGCCCCAGGAAGCGAAAAAGCTGATCGGAATGAGAACGGGGATAAGAACTAACGCCATCATCAAGATCAGGACGTAACCGGTAAGCAGCGATTTCCGGTATTTTCGGACGGGGCGCAGCTTCATGCTCTCACCCGGTAGCCGATGCCGCGGACCGTCTCGATGACTTCGGGATTGGCCGGGTCGCGTTCCAGCTTCTCGCGCAGGTGGCGGATATGGACCATCAGCGTTTTATCTCCATCGAAATACGGCTCGCCCCAGACAGCTTCGTAAATTTGTTCCTTGGTCATAATCTGCCCGAGATGGCGCAGCAGGTAGGTGAAAATGTGAAACTGCTTGCCGGTAAGAACGATTTCTTCGCCGTTGTCCTCGTTGATGATCCGATTTTCTTTTTCATACACGAGCAGATGTTTGATCTGCAGCGTTTCTTCGGCCGGGCTGCCGCTGCGGCGCAGCAGTACCTCGATCCGGGCGGCCAGCTCGTCCGGGTGGAACGGCTTGGTCAAGTAATCGTCCGCGAACCGCAGCCCCTGCAGCTTGTCGTCGATCGAGGTGCGCGCGGACAACATCAGCACCGGCAGGTTCGGGAACCGTTCTTTGATCCGGCTGCCGACGGTGAAGCCGTCGAGCCCCGGCAGCATGACGTCGAGAATGACGAGCTGGCAGTCCGCGGCTTGCTCCACCGCCCCCTCCCCGTTAGTTAGCCAAGTGACTTTAAAGCCCCGCTCCCGCAGGTTTTGGCTGACCCACTCTCCGATTTCGATATCGTCTTCTATGTATAACAAATTGACATTTGGCATCAAAACCCCTCCTGTCTCTATTGTGGCAAAATCGCTTCAAAAAAGAAACAGCGCGAAATCCCTTGAAGTTTGTGATCGGAATCACAAGACCCGGTATGGCCTCGTGTTACTTTTTAGTTGTGAGAATGTTTATCACTAAAATTTGAAACAGCCAAGCTGATCTAAATAAAAAAAGAGGAGGAACCGGAGATGAGCGAGTTGATCAACAACCGGGAATACGGCGCAAACCGGGGGGATGGCGAGCCGGAGCAGCGCCGCCGCCAGGAACTGCTGAAGCAAATCATTAAAGAGCTGCATCAGGGGAAAAGCGTGGATGAGGTGAAGGCGCGGTTTGAAGAGGCGGTCGGCGACGTGACAGTCGCGGAAATATCGGCGCTGGAGCACGCCTTGATGGAGGAAGAAGGCATTCCGGTGGCGGAGGTGCAGCGCCTTTGCTCGGTGCATACGGCGATTTTCAAGGGCTCGATCGAGGAAATCCACCGTTCGGCGAAGCCGGAGGAGCAGCCCGGGCACCCGGTGCATACCTTCAAGCTGGAAAACCGCGAGGTTGAACGGCTGGTCAATTTCAAGCTGCGGCTCCATCTCGATAAATTCCGCAAGGAGGATAAGGAGGAGCTCGTTTTTAAGCTGCTGGACGATTTAAACCTGCTGTTGGACCTGGACAAACATTACAGCCGCAAGGAAAATCTGCTGTTCCCCTATCTTGAGAAGTACGGGATTTACGGGCCGACCAAGGTGATGTGGGGCGTCGACGACGGCATCCGCGCCATGATCAAGGAAACCAAAGCCAAGCTGGCCAGCGGAAGCGCCGATAAGAACGGGTTCGCCGATGCCGATAAAGAAACGGTTTGCATCGACCTGGAGCGGATCATCACGGAAGTAAATGAGATGATCTTTAAGGAAGAAAATATTTTGCTCCCGATGGCTCTGGAGAAGCTGACCGAAGACGAGTGGGTCAAAATCGCCCGGGAAAGCGATGTGATCGGGTATTGTTTGACGGCGCCCGAGCAGGAATGGGTCCCGGAAAGGGTAACGCTGGAGTCCGGTAACGGCGATGCCGGGGAAGGCGGTCTGGAGGGCGGCGCGTTGGCGGAGCAGGGGCATGGCGTACCGCAAGGGTACGTCAAATTCGACACCGGCATCCTGTCCATGGAGCAGCTGGAAGCGGTGATGAACCATTTGCCGGTTGACCTGACGTTTATCGACGAGAACGACGTGGTCCGGTACTTTTCCCACGGTAAAGAGCGCATCTTCGCCCGGACCAAAGCCGTGATCGGCCGCACCGTGCAGAACTGCCATCCGCCGCAAAGCGTGCATGTGGTCAACCAGCTGCTGGAGGATTTCAAGGCCGGCCGTAAGGACGTCGAGGATTTTTGGATTCCGGTCAAAGACAAGTTCGTCTATATCCGGTATTTTGCGGTGAGAAGCGAGGACGGCCGTTACCTGGGCACGTTGGAGTTTACGCAAAACATCGCCCCGATCCGCGCTTTGGAAGGGCAAAAACGGATTTTGTCCTGACCCGTCTCGGGTAAAGTTTGTTCATAAATAGCTTGACGGTGAAGCCCCTGATGTTCGCGCCTTCGCGAATGCCGGGGCTTTTTGCTTGGAGGGGAGCATGCGGCCTGCGTTTTTGTGGAGGAGCGGCCGGTTCTTGTTAGGGTGAAACATCGGCCTTCAAAAATAGCGACATTTTATGTACTTATTATCCAGAGGCAGGTTTGTCCACCCCCATTAGCGGCATTTTTTGCCCTTATTTTCCTAAGAATGGTCCGGAACGCGGGTATTTCCTTGCGATTCGGGAAAATAGCGGCATAAATTTCCTTTATTTCTCATTGAACGGGGATATTGGCGGAATAACGACATTTTTGGTACTTATATTTTTGGGAGGAGTTTTCTTAGGTGCGTTACTCGGTTTCCATGAGTTATGTCACACCGGAATCCCTTGTCTCGACAGGGGTTTGGCGTTTCTTGCCTTCACTTGACCGAAAGGAAGGGTTCGCTTATAGTTGGTACGTAGGAGTATACTACGGGGCGGCATGCGCGTACCCGTTGTTCTGGCAGCATATTATTTATGATAAAGGTGGCTTGTGAAATGTCTGAAAAAATCTACATTGGTGTCGACCTGGGCGGTACGGCCATAAAAGTCGGCATTTGCAATGAAGAAGGACAGCTCCTTCATACCTATGAAGGCCCGACGGAAACCGAAAAGGGCGCCGATACGATCGTAAACAACATTGAGCGTTATGTCCGGCTGGTCGTGGAGCAGTCTCCGTTCTCCTGGGATCAAGTGGCCGGCGTCGGCGCAGGGGTCGCCGGGTTTACGAACGTCCGCGAAGGCATCATTATTCTGGCGCCGAATGTAGGTTTGAGAGATTTCCATATTCGCGAGATTTTGGAACAGCGATTGGGCAAGCCGATCAAAATAGACAACGACGCCAACGTGGCGGCGCTGGGCGAAGCCTGGGGCGGCGCGGGGAAAGGCGTCGACAACTGCGTCTGCTATACGCTGGGAACCGGCGTCGGCGGCGGCATCATCATCGACGGTAAAATTTATCAAGGCTTCTCCGGCATGGCCGGCGAGCTGGGTCATATGTCGGTCGTTCCCGACCTGGAAGCGATCGGCTGCGGCTGCGGCCAAATGGGCTGCCTGGAGACGGTCTCCTCGGCGACCGGCATCATTCGCATGGCCAAGGACGCCGTAGCCCGCGGCGACCGCACCTCGCTGGCGCAGGTGGAGAACATCATGGCCAAGGACGTGTTTGACGCGGCCAAGGCCGGCGACGAAGCGGCGATCCGCATCGTCAACCGCGCCGCTTTCTATCTGGGCAAATCGCTGGCGGCGGTGGCCGTGGTGCTTAATCCGGAGCTGTTTATCATCGGCGGCGGGGTGTCCAAGGCGGGCGATATTCTGTTTAACGAAATCCGCAGCGTGTTCGCCAAGCTGACGCCGGAGCCGGTGCAGCGGGGCGTGAGAATCGTCCCTGCCACCTTGGGGAACGATGCCGGCATGGTTGGCGCCGCCGGCCTGTTCCTGCGTTCATAAGCGGATTTGGTTGTTAAGCCGATATAGATTTCAGGACTTTAGGATATGGAGAATTTGCGGGAGGGAATAACGATGCCGGATATTGAAACGAGTCCAGTTGCCAACCTGATCATTATTACGGGCATGTCGGGTGCGGGGAAGTCGCTTGCCGTACGGAGTTTGGAGGATCTCGGTTTTTTCTGCGTAGACAATCTGCCTCCGGTACTGATTCCCAAATTCGCCGAATTGATTGAGCAATCCAAAGGGAAAATCGCCAAGGTAGCGCTTGTGATCGACTTGCGCGGGCGGGAATTTTTTACGGCGCTTGAAGAGTCGCTCGGTTACATTAAAAACCACTTCACCATCAAGTGCGAAATCCTGTTTCTGGATGCCACCGATTCGGTTCTCGTCCAAAGATACAAGGAGAGCCGCCGCCGTCACCCGCTGGCGCCGGAAGGCATGCCGCTCGACGGGATCAAGCTGGAGCGCAAGATGCTGCATGAGCTGCGGATGTCGGCCACCCAGGTGATCGATACCAGCAACATGAAGCCGGCCCAGCTGAAGGAGAAGATCATTTCCCGATTCTCCCATTTGGAGAGCAGCAACTTATCCGTCAATATTACTTCGTTTGGATTTAAATACGGCATCCCGATTGACGCCGACCTGGTATTCGACGTTCGCTTTTTGCCCAATCCGCATTACATTGAGCAGCTTCGCCCACACACGGGACGAGACAGCGACGTATATGAATATGTTATGAAGTGGCCGGAGACGCAGCAGTTTTTGAGCAAGCTGCTCGATATGCTGCATTTCCTTATGCCGCAATACCACAAAGAGGGCAAAAGCCAGGTCATCATCGCGATCGGCTGCACCGGCGGCAAACACCGTTCGGTGGCGATCGCCGAATATTTGGGCCGGATGCTCGGAACCAGTGAAACGGAATCGGTTCGCGTGAGCCACCGGGACGAAGGACGGGATCGGCATTAAGAGAGCTCCCACTGGCGTGGACTCAAGTTAAGAGGTGAACCATTAGTGATACATCGGGCCAAGGAAGAAAGGGTTCCGCGGATCGTCGTGATGGGCGGGGGAACCGGTTTATCCGTCATGCTTCGCGGATTGAAAGAGAAACCGCTCGATATCACGGCTATCGTAACCGTAGCCGACGATGGGGGCAGCTCGGGAATTCTTAGAAGCGAACTGCAGATGCCGCCTCCGGGCGACATTCGCAACGTGCTGACGGCGCTGGCCGACGTTGAACCGCTGCTGTCGGATATGCTGAACTACCGGTTTGCGGCCGGTTCGGGACTAGCCGGGCACAGCCTGGGCAATTTGATTCTAGCGGCGATTACGGACATATCCGGCGATTTCGTGACGGCCGTGCGCGAGCTCAGCCGCGTATTCGCCGTCCGCGGGCGCGTGCTGCCTGCCGCCGGCCAGGCCGTCGTGCTGCATGCGGAGATGGAGGACGGTTCGATCGTCACCGGCGAATCGAAAATTCCCGAGGTTCGGGGGAAAATCAAGCGTATTTTTCTGGAGCCGGAGGAAGTGGAGCCGCTGCCTGAGGCGGTCGAAGCGATCCGGGAGGCGGACGCTATTTTGATTGGACCGGGAAGCTTGTACACCAGCATTATTCCGAATCTGCTCGTGCCGAAGCTGGCGGAGGCGGTATTGGAAAACACATCGGCGATCAAAATATTTATATGCAACGTCATGACCCAGCCGGGGGAAACGGACGATTATACGGTGAGCGATCATCTGCAGGCGGTCTACAATCATGTCGGGAAGCACTTATTCGATTATGTCATCGTAAACGACGGGGAGATTCCGGCGCAGGTGCAGGATTTTTACGCCGAGAAAGGGGCTAAACCGGTGCAGGTCGACTGGGACAACGTCACCGGTCAAGGCTATAAGGTCATCGCGGACACGCTGGTGTTGTTCCGCCGGTATTTGCGGCATGATGCCGACAAATTAAGCCATCATATATATCAACTGGTCCAAGACTGGATTTTGCGAAAGAGGTGAGTCCCTTGTCATTTGCGGCGCAAACCAAAAAAGAGCTGACCATGGTCGAAGCCTCCGCTTGCTGCGAGCAGGCCGAGTTATCGGCGCTGATCCGGATGAACGGTTCGGTCCAGGTCTCCAACAAAAAGGTCGTGCTGGACATCTCGACCGAAAACGCCGCGATCGCAAGGCGGATTTATTCTTTGCTCAAGAAGCATTTTCAGATTCACACCGAACTGCTCGTGCGCAAAAAAATGCGTCTCAAGAAAAATAATGTGTACATCGTGCGGATCCCCGGGCGAGTGGAAGAAATTTTGAAGGAACTGAAAATCGTTTCCGAAGGATTTGTTTTCACGCCGGGGATTAATCCGGAGCTCACCCGGAAAAACTGTTGTAAGCGGGCTTATTTGCGCGGCGCGTTTATGGCCGGCGGTTCGGTAAACAACCCGGAAGGCTCCTCCTACCATCTGGAGATCTCCTCGATGTATGAGGAACACTGCAAAGCCCTGGTCGAGCTGGCCAACGAGTTCCATTTGAACGCGCGCTGCATCGAGCGCAAAAAAGGTTTTATCCTGTACATCAAGGAAGGCGAGAAGATCATCGAGCTGCTGAACATCATCGGGGCTCACCAGGCGCTGTTCAAGTTTGAAGATGTGCGGATCATGCGCGACATGCGCAACTCGGTCAACCGTATCGTCAATTGCGAAACGGCGAATCTGAACAAAACGATCGGCGCCGCCGTCCGTCAGATCGACAACATCAAGCTGCTGCAAAAGGAAGTAGGCCTGGAGAATTTGCCGGATAAGCTGCGCGAAGTCGCCGAGATCCGCTTGGCCCATCCCGACATGAATTTGAAAGAAGTGGGCGAGCTGCTGAAGGGAACGGTCAGCAAGTCCGGGGTGAACCACCGGCTGCGCAAAATCGACGAGCTGGCGGAAAAAATTCGCGGGGGCTAAAGCGGTTTTGCTAGTGTGTAGCACGTTGTGTATGATATAATGATATAAATTATAATGACCACGAATTTGTAACTGATGATTGAATTCGTATAGGGGGTAAGTTTTCATGGTTAGAAACCCGGTTACCGTTCGATTGAAAACGGGACTGCACGCTCGGCCGGCTGCGCTTTTCGTTCAGGAAGCGAATAAATATTCTTCGGAAATTTTCGTTGAAAAAGACGATAAAAAAGTGAATGCCAAGAGCATTATGGGGATTATGAGTCTGGCCATCAGCACCGGTACTGAAATTTACATTAGTGCGGAAGGCGCGGATGCAGAACAGGCTGCAAACGCTTTAATCAATTTGGTCAGCAAAGAGGAATTGGAGAACCAGTAATCACCGGATTTTCATCGGAAACAAAAGGATGGTTCCGCTTCGCGAAGCGGATTCATCCTTTTTTGTCGTTACGTTAGAAATCGGCGTTTGGACTGAAAAATCAGTTGGCCAATCACTTGTTTGGAGCTAAACACGCTTATGCATCCCGGATCTGCAAACAACATGTCGCTTTGGCGCTAACGGTTGTAATGGCGCTTATTTAGCCAAAAAGCCGGGATTCCAATTTCTAACGGTTGCAATCACGCTTATTCGGGCGAAAAGGGCTCGAATCCGCAGCAAAAAGGCAAAATAAGCTCTGCCGCAACCGTTAGATTTATTTCCCCTGCATTCTAACGAAATAACGGCAATCACAACCGTTGCTATGAACGTTTTTGTCAAGCCCTCCGTGTGAGAGGTGCCTGAGCACGTGGCGCGAGAGCAAAAATGCGAGCGACGGTCGGCACGCTGCTATCCGTGGGTTGGTACCACATGTTATGCCTTCGTCAAGGAGAGCTCTTGCAAGCTAGAAGCGCACGTTCAGTTACTCACCTAGTGCAAACGGTTGACGCAAATTCTCTCCCGGAACCTTCGTTTGCTCCCGGGCCTCGTGCTCAGGCGTGAGCTTGTCAAGCGCTTTTCTTGACAAGCGGTTAGGTTCAAATCAACACTTTTCCTATTCCTCATTGGAAATGAGGAACGCCTCACGGCGAGTGTGGGGGTGCAGGGGGCAACGCTCCCTGCGTCTCCCCAAAGGGGACGGAAGGGGCGTTAGTTAGCCACCGGTTGTTCCACCGTTCGAGCAACAGCCCATATGAACCCGGTTAGCTCCCTGGCCACCGCGCCTACGGCCACATTTTTGTGTTTGTTCTTTCCAAAAATGAGATGACGGTATTTGTAATGCAATCTTTCTTGCGCTTTCCACGACAACAGTTGTATATCGGCCGGCATGCCATCCAAACGCTTGGCGAGATCTCCTTTCACCGCAGGCCGATGACGGTAGCTCCAGGCGGATTCCACCAAGGATCGGCGCAAGCGCCCGTTACCGGCTTTGGTCATACTTCCGCGCCGAGTACTCAGGCCGGTTGAACTCTCACGAGGAACCAACCCTAAATACGCCATGAGTTGGGCCGGGGAGCGGAAGCGAGTAAATGAACCGATCTCAGCAGCTAGAGTGACGGCCGTCAGTAGTCCAATCCCACGCAGGGACTGAAGCACCCGAATCAGAGTTGCCTTGGAGCCGACCGTGGCTTGCTGAACCAAGGCTTTTTCCAAACGCCCCATCCGCTGCTCGATCTCATTTAAGGTATGGAGCATCTCGTCGAAGGCTACTTGCATGGGCTCATAAGGGAATGTCAGTTGCTCCAGCCAGGAACGGTACTTCCGGGTCCAACGACGCTTTATCGTAGCCGGCGGTTCGATGTGATGGCGGAGCAGGAACTTCAATATCCGCTGGCGTGCCCGATGCGCGTCCTCTTTGGCGGCCTCCCGGGCGCGAACCAACTCCCGCAAAGCCTCGTCTTCCCGCTCCGGGACGTAGACAGGAGTCAATTCTCCTGCACGAAACGGACGGGCAAGCTGCTCGGCGTCCCGTCGATCCGTCTTCACGTGATCGCCAGGGCGTTTGGGAATAAGCGACGGAGCAATGACAACGCAATGGGCTCCCATGGAGGTGATCCAGCGATAGGTTTCGTAACCTGTCGGACCTGCCTCATAACAAAACGATAGCGTTTCGGCCGGTCCCAGTTCTTTGATCAGCTTGCGCAGCGCCGCCGGAGTGTGAGGAATGCTCCCGTAATAGCGAGGAGTTTCACCGCTTGCATCTGCAATAGCAACCGAAATTTTTTCTTTGGATACATCTAAACCGACGAATTTTGTGGTAGACTGCATAGTATCAGCTCTCCTTTGCTATGTAGCTCTGAAATGGTTTGGTTTTCACTATCCATTTTAACCTACGAGATGTAGCAATATGGAGGGCTGTCTTTTGTTTACGTTCATCATAGCTAGAATGACGGCCTCGCTCGACCTCGTTTAAAGGAGCTGCACTTATATCCGCAAAAGTAAGGGTTTTCAAATCAAAGGGCAGCCGGAGCGAAATTTATCCGCCGATTATTTTCATATGCTGCAACATTTGTCCGCGGGGCGCGTTTAGTAGTTAAAATCCACCACCATTGGAGGTCATGAGTTATGAAAATGTGGTTAAAGCCTGCTGCGTCCATTTTGATTGCCGGTTCCCTGTTGATGGGAGGGGCATACGTCAACGGTTCATGGGGGTTGGTCGGAACGGCCAATGCCGCCGAGAGCAATTTTCAAACCAACGTAGTCAGCGTTCAAGGAAAAGGCGAGATTACGGTGAAGCCGGATGTGGCTTATTTGTCCATCGGCGTCGTCACCAAAGCGAAAACGGCCCAGGAAGCGCAGAAAACGAACGGCGAGAAAGCGGCCAAGCTGACCAAACTGCTTAAGGAAACTTGGGGCATTAACGAAAAAGATATCCAAACCGGTCAATTCTCGGTCCGCCCCGATTATACGTATAACGATAAAACAGGAGCGGAATCCATCAACGGGTATACGGCCCGTTATTCGCTGGATGTGACCTACCGCAATCTGGATAAGGTGGGAGAACTCCTGGATGCGGCTTCCGCTGCGGGGGCCAATCAAATCGACGACATTCGCTTTGGCGCCGAGAAACCGGAGCAATACGAAGAGGAAGTCATCCAAAAGGCAATGGCCGATGCGGGCCGGAAAGCGAACATCCTAGTCAAAGCGGCCGGCCGCACGTTGGGCCAGGCGGTAAGCATTAGCCTGGAGAACGCCAGCATGCCGAGCATTTCGGTGCAGTACAAGGCGGTTAACGAGGTTGCCATGGACAGCGCGGGAAGCACGCCCGTAGAAGCAGGAGAAATCGAGTTGCGGACGACGGTCAACGTGGTTTATGAGATGAAGTAAGGCTGCGATAGCTGGAGCCGCCTCCGTGTGTTTGACGGAGGCGGCTCCACTTTATGCAAATCTCTTGGTATATGCAAGCTTTAATCTTGCTTATGCACAAGCTCGGTCTCTCCGGTCGTCACTTCAATCATGATCCATAAGGCAAGCTTAAAACCGTATACAAAGGACGCTTCGGCGTACATGGAATCCGATTGGGAGCGTAAGTCCAATAATTCTTCGAGCTCTTGAAAATCGTGTTCAGACAGCTTGTCTTTCCACATAAGTATTGTATCGGATATTTTACGATTTAAAGGACGATACTCTGGATTTCTGAGAGAGAGTGCGCCGCTTCCTTTTATTTTTTGAGGTCGTCATGGATCTTATGGATACCTTTTCGGATGATTTCAGAACGTGAAGTATTTAACTCTTTTGCGCTGTCATCCAGTTTTTCCAGTGTAATCTTATCTACCCGAACACGCAGCATAGTATCCATAGGATTGTCCGTTTTCGGCCCCGGTTTCTTCTTAGCTACCAACATATCACCTCCAATTCGTAGCTACAAGATAAGTGCAGATCTGTAGCTACGAATTGTCAACTTTGATATTAAATATAAATTGGGAATTTTTATGACAAAAAACAACCGTCCATTCATTCTTGGTCCATGGTTGAATGGAATAGTTGCAAAATGTACAATTATTTATCCGGATTGCTGCTACAGCGTCTGATTAAGTGTAAAACCTGCAGTTACTCCGCTATCTTTCGAAGAATGAGGCTAAAAATGAGAAATAAATGTATGAAATGCAATTAAACGAATGAATCAGGAGATGGATGTAAAGTTAGTTGTATGATTTGCAATTAATGGTCAGTGCCCAGCCCGTCAAGTATGCTTTTGCCCGCCATCTGAAAGGGCGAAGAAATAAATAAGCCGCAGTGGTTTGCAGCTTTGTCAAGGCTAAGATTTTATTCGTACTCCGTCTGTAGAATTTCAAAAAAGATCGGAATCCATATAGAAAGTCCAAATCACTCTAACCCCGGAGCGGAAGCTCCGCCGGTCAGGGTGATTTTTTTCGATTTGGGGTTATTTGTATGAGGCTGGGTTAATTTACCGGAGGATATTTCCGAAATATAGGGATAGATGGTCTAATTTCACAAAATTGATGCTTCGGAAGCAGAAGGAGGAACAGGGATGTCGTTTATGGATGAAAAGATTACCCAACTGATCAATGAAGTGGAGCAATCCATGGTTCCCCGCTCGATTACGGACGGAACGGTAAAAATCGGCAAGCGGTATTATGAATTTACGTTGCAGTCTTATTATGAGGATAAACTTTCCCTCTACCTTCCTGCTGACTTTGAAGAGATGCCCCAGGAATTCCGCTCCATCAAGTATCCGTATGAGCAGCGGCCCGAAATTATAAGAAGCGACGAGGCGGGGGCCGTAAACTTTACGCTGAATCGGGTCAAAGTTGACCTCAAAGATGAGATGGTCGAAGAGCTCACAGCAGACATGAAAACGATGATTCAAAAATCGAATCCTTCCCATATTTTCTATAACAGCGGGGTAGAGACCGTCGGCGGGAAAACGTTGGGATACTTTGAGTTCAAAAATATGGTGATTGACGGTGCCCTGTTTAATATCATGTATTTCCTGGAATTTGCCGGCAAGATCCTGATGGGAACTTTTTGCTGCCGGTATGAGGACTACCCGGATTGGCGAGATATCGCCTATCAGGCTGTTCGCAGCATTACGGTCAAGGCGGAGGATGAGGGAGGGGCGCAAGTATGAGTGAAGCGGTTTATACGTCGGCCCATATCGTGGTGTCCCATTACAAGTTCGAGAGAATTACGGAGCTCGTCATCCATAAATCGATGAACGACCATGGGAAGCTGCTCCTCAGCGGCATTATTTCCGAAGACCTGAAGGATAAGTACATAGAACAAGCGGAGGCCAGCGATACCATTCAGGTGGCGGTTCAGGATCAGGACAAACCGATCCCGCTGTTTTACGGAGTCATTACGAATATTTCCGTTCAGGCCACCCGGGGAGTAAGAAGCATTACCATAGAGGCGCATAGTCTCTCAGTCCTGATGGACATTCGCAAGAAGACCCGATCTTTTCAGAACAAAACGTTAACGTATAAAAGTTTATTCCACCGCTTGATCGCAAGCTATCCCGATTCGGACCTCATCGATGAAGCGTCTCAAGGTAAAACCATCGGCGGGTTGCTGGTTCAATACCAAGAGACCGACTGGACGTTTTTGCGGAGATTGGCTTCGCATTTTCATGCTTCTCTAGTTCCGGTCAGCTCCCAACCTGGCGTTAAGCTGTATGTGGGAGTGCCGGAAGGCGATAATCCCCGGAAGCTGGATGAATATAACTACTCCATGAAAAAAGATTTGCAAGATTACAAACTGAAATCCGAGAACGGTGTCGAGGATATTTCGGAGCAAGACAGCATCTGTTACACGGTAGCCAGCCACAAGCTGCTGGAATTAGGTGATGCCGTAACGTTTCAGGGGCGGACATGGTATGTCGGCCGGGTGGAGACGAAGCTGGAGAACGGCGTGCTGAGCAGCTTATATGATTTAAAAGATGCCAAAGGCTTGCGCTGCCGCACGGAATATCCTTATGTGCTTGCGGGAACGTCGTTATTCGGGACGATCCTTGACGTGGCCAAAGATAAGGTGAAGGTGAAGCTGCATATCGATCAGGATCAACCGGTAAATGAAGCGATGTGGTTTGCTTATTCGACGGTTTATTCCTCACCGGACGGGAGCGGCTGGTATTGCATGCCGGAAGTGGGGGATGAAGTGCGGCTTTATTTTCCGGATGAGCAGGAGAAACATGCTTTTGCCGCAAGCTCGGTCGATACGGATTCGGCAAATCCGCAGAATCGAAGCGATCCGGCGGTGAAGAGCATCAGCACCAAATACGGGAAAGAAATTGTGTTTAAACCCGGCGCGGTTGAAATTATCGGCGGGGGTCAGCTGTTGATGAGGCTCACCGACGATGGCGGGATTGAAATTAACAGCGACAAGAAAATTTCGCTATCGGCCATGGAGGATATTGAAATTACCGGCGGCGCCAAAATTCTGATTCAGGGGGAGTCGGGTATTGAATTCATTCAAGGAAACACGTCGCTGAAAGTGGAGGACGAGGTGACGTTTACCGGGGGCCGGGTGAATATCAAATGAGTTCGGTCATGAGCCGTGAAGAGGCGCTGGGTTTGTTTTTGGAGAATCATGTGCTGGATCGTTGGCAGGGAGACTTGGAGACGATTTCAGAGACCTTTATTAAAAATCAAGATTCCATTAAAGCGGGATTCGTCGGCGTCATGGACGCGGTTTGCCGAAACGGCGCCGGGTTTCAAGATACGGGAGTGAAGGGAGAAATCCAGTTTATTTACCTTTCTATACTGCGTACAAGTGTAAAGGAGCATCGGGCTGACTACCGGATCGACCTTTATGATGAACGCTGGTTTTTTGATCCGGTAGAGTGTTCTTTGAACTGGCAGGCCGATTTCATTTTCGCTCCATTATTTCACAGAATGCGGGAGCTGGACCAGCTCAAATCAGGCTATGCCCGGAAAGTATCGTCAATGGACATTGAGCGGATTTTGCAAATGGAAGCGGCGCGCTATCATCTGGTCGCTATCGAGTTTATGCGAAGTATGGTTCCGGCCGTTCTCGATTGTGAAGGCTGCAAGCTGCTGGCGAAGAAGCCAAATCTTTGCATCTTCGCGGGAGAATATCGGGATCGCAGCGAGATCATTTACGGGCAGCCGGAAGCAGGACAAGCAGGAATCGCGGAGGAGCCGTGATAGGAGGAGGCAAGCCATGGATTACTTTGTGATGCAACAGGATGAACGTTATGCTGATGTGCCCGTCTTACAACATATTCGGCAAAAAATCGATATCCGCCATATGAACCGCTTGCAAGCCCACCACATCGCGGATACGACCATCTTTCAGGTGAAGGCCACTTCCGAGACCGAGTACCCGGATCTGCTCAGCGATCAGCTTTTCCTGGTGTCAGAGCCATTGAAGAAGCTGATTGCCATGTACGAGCCGGATTGCATGTTCAAGCATATTCCGCTCATGGATCATTTTAACGGCAAGCAGACCCTGTACTTTCTGCCTTTTTTTGAGGAAGTGGAAGCGCTAAGTCCACGTAGTGAATTTAACGCAGATCGCAGCGTGATCAAGAAGCTGGTGCTTCAAGGCGAAAAAGTGGCGAAGAAACGGATATTCCGCGTGCGGGAAAGCGAGAAACCTCTGATCATGGTCCGCTTGGATGTGGCAGAGAGCATCATGCGACGGGATTTGGTCGGGGTCAGCTTGAAGAAGGTTGCTGTAGAGTGAACTAAATACTGGTGTGAAAGGGGCGAGAAATGATGGATAAGTACGAGTATGCGGTTCGCGGCGCAAAAATTTTTTGCGAATGCGGTTCGCATGTCCGGAGGCTGAATTTACCGCAAAGCCATGGGGCCTTTGTTAACGACAAGCCGATGATGAATGAAGCGGACTGCGTTCCCGAGGTGAATATTTCGAGCTTCGGGACATGCGACAGTCCGAAAAATGAGAGTGGCGAGACGGTTTATTTGATCTCAATGGATGGTAAAGAAATTCAAGGGACACCTTGTAAATTTGCTTTATTGTCTGGTGGGAAATGGGAGAAAACCAAAGAGCAGGCCAAGGTCGATGAGAAACCGGCGTTGACTACGGAGTCGGAATTACACTGCTCGTTAGGCGGGACGATCCGGTTTAACAGCAGCGGCCAACAGGAAGCGGATTAATATAACGCAGCAAACATTCAGCGTACAAGCGGAGGCGACGGACAGCATGACAAGTTATGCGATCGGGGGCTAGTGGATATGGTAGGGTATGAAAGCATAAGCGTTGCATCACCGTACCGGATTAAGGTCGTTCAAGATATTCAAATGGAATGCAAGCCGAATGAGCATGGGCGGTTGTTCATCCGTGGTGTTGCCGATGATCAGGATCAGACGAATGCGGTGCTCAAAGCCTCTGCGGAGGATCGGATTGAGGTTTTTGCAAGCCAGGAATCGGGGGAGGGCAAAATGTTTAGCGGCCTGATCTCCGCCGTACAGACCAAGCATCACAACGGGGTTTATGTGGTCGAGGTGGAGGCCGTTTCCGGCACAAGCCAACTGGATGTCCAGAAGCGGCGCAGGTCTTTTCAGGATTCCCGGATGACCTATGGCGAGCTTGTACGAAATGTGTTGAAAGGCTATGCCGGGTCCGATGTGATTCAATTGATCGGCGATAAAGAACCTATTGGCCAACCTATTGTCCAGTATGACGAAACGGATTGGGAGTTTCTGAAACGGATGGCGAGTCATTTTGAGACGGTTTTATTCAGTGACATTTCCGAAGCCAAACCGCGGCTTTACATCGGGGTGCCCAGCAGGAACAGCTTTCGGCTTCCGGATGATTTGCCGTATACGGCAAGCAAAGATTTGCTCGCCTATCAGGAGGCTATGGCGGCGGGTTCATCTCCGTTGCATTCTACGGACTTTTTTACTTATGAGGTAAGAACGGGGGAGCGTTACTCGATTGGCGATGGGGTTCTTTTTCGCGAGAAACCGCTGGTGATTAGCGAAATAAAAGCCGGCATGGATCAGGGCCAACTGATGTATACTTACCGATTATCGAGAAGCGAAGGGATTCGCCAAAACCGGATCCGGAATCGTCAACTGGTTGGCGTCTCGCTGAACGGCAAGGTGCTCGATGTCAAAGGCCAGCAGGTCAAGCTGCATCTGGAAATCGATGAAGAGCAGCCGCCGGCCGCGGCTTATTGGTTCCCTTTTGCTCCGCCAACGGGGAATGTGATGTATTCGATGCCCCAGAAGGGTACGACGGCCAGTCTTTACTTTCCGAATGATGCCGGAAGTAAGGCGAAAGTCATCGGGTGTGTGCGTACCAATGGAGAGGACTGCAGCAAAACGGGGAATCCGCAAAACCGCTACTTTGGTACCGAACATGGCAGCGAGCTTGAAATGACGCCGACTGCGATCAATATCGTGAGCGGCTCTAAAGAGCCGTTAAAGATTAGCTTTGACGACGCGGCAGGCGTTACCCTGACGAGCCATCGGAAGCTTATGATGAACGCCGGTGAGGAGATTTCGCTATATACGCCCAAACGAGTTGTCTTCCGGACGACCAATATGATTTTGGTCAAGAAATTAAGCAAGCAGAGCGGGTTTACGCTGGAAAGCGAGTACCATGTATTGGGAAGCCAGGTCAAATTGGTTGGAGCTGACCGGACAACCTATTCCAAATATGATGACGATATTCAGACCTATACGCCGCCGAAGGAAGAAAAGAAGGGCTGGGGCCTCTTCGATACAGTTTTGGCCGCCGTGGCCGTTGTCGTGGTCGTCGCTTTGGTGGTCGCCGCTACTGTGGTGACCGGTGGAGTCGCCGGAGCCATATTAATGGGCGCGGCTTGCGGAGCCGTTGCCGCCGTGGGTGCAACCGCCGTCGGCGACTTGGCCCGCGGCGAACTGAGCAGCGGCGCTACCTACTTGAGGAGCGCGGTAACCGGGGGGATTGTCGGAGCCGTAACCGGCGGACTCTTTGGCCCTATTGGCGGGGCCTCATCTAGTTTGGCTCCGATGACCGCAAGTCAGCTAACGAGTGCATATACAGGCATGCTTGCTACCGGTTTTGCCAGTGGATATACTGACTATGTATTGACGGAATCCATCAATGGAAGAAGACCAACTTTTTCGGGTGCATTAACTGCTGGCGCTTATGGCGCTATGTTCTCCGGCGCATTAGTACTCTTCAAGCCTATTAAGAACGCGATGCAAGGCCTTTTCCAAAAGGGAATTAAGCCTAATACGGCCACATTGAACAGGCCGACTCCTATCGAGGAGTTGGAGGTTAATAATAATCGTAAACCGGAAGTGGAGGATGGGCCGAACCGGGGGCCTAGGGGGACAGGTGATCCTTTAAACGACTATCAACGATTGATGAGTAAAACAGATGCAGCAAGAAACTCATTACCACCTAAATATCAAGAAGTGGATTTGACAGGATTTAAAATCGGTAATATTGCATATGCCGAAGTGAATATTCCAAACCATTTTGAAGGAGAAATAAAGTCATTCAGCAAATATGGGAACCTTAACAAAAAAGGAGAGGTGACATCAGTACCTGGCTGGGTTTCATCGAAAAAAATAGAAAATAGGAAATACCATGAAGATGTACTAAAAGTAAACTCGGACAATCAAATTGATTTGACGAATGGATATTTAAGAGATAAAGATACAGAGTATAAAATAATAGAGGAAATAAGTGATAAACTAAAGGATAATTATAATGCTGAAGGAGTTATACATTTATCTACTGAAAGAAATGTATGCTTGAGTTGCGACAACGTACTAAAATCATTTAGTAAAGATTATAAAAATATTACGCTTTATATCTATGATTCTCTAGGAAATGTATATAAACTGAAAAATGGTTCTGTTATTACGGAATGAAATAATTGAAGAGAGAGGGGATACATATATGGAACATGGATCATTTATGCAATACGAATTTGAGTTTCCGAATGAATATACTCATGAGCTAGTAATGAATATAGGCGACATAATGCAGATTCCCGTTGATTTAACTAAAGACAATAAGATGAAACATATACAAGATTATGAATCTGATACAGAGATTATTCGCTTAATAAAGGATCCTAAGGACCCACACAGTTTTATTTTAATTAAATTTAATAAAAAGGACTGGTATTACGCAATTGTGATAAGATGTCAAGAAAGTATACATCAAAGAGTAAAGCAGGTTTTGATTGACTTGAATGAACAGATTGTAGAAGAGTATGGTGACTCACCATATGAAAAAATTGAAAATGTCATCTCTAATAAAAACACTCTATTAAGTAAATTTCTTGAAAGGTACCCTTTGCCTATTTAATTAAATGAGAACGATGGGACTAGATGAAGGGAAAATTAATCATTAACAATAAAGAGATATTTCATGGAATGAGTAGCGGAAGTTTTATAAATATATTTTCATCTGAAGTAAATAGCTATGTCAATGGAGATATTGAAAGATATAATTTTAAAAATCCACAAATTATTGATGGATTACAATTGTGGTTGAGAATTGTATTTAAAAAGAAATGTATATCATCTATTGAGTTGAAAAATGCCGACCCCAAACTAAAAAATTCTTATGACAATTGGTCAGAAGATAAAATAGAATTAAAAAGAAAAAGTCATGATGAATGGTTAATGAATCAATTAGGTGAACCAACTGAAAGAAAGCTGGCATGTATAAAATATGATTATACTTGGGGTGAGATATTATCATATTTTGATCCAAAAGGTGGGGATACTGGGATAGCAATAAATTATCATAAACAGGATGCATAAAGTGTCTATATAAGTTGAACCAAAAAACATTTAGTGTGTTTGGTCACTTTCTAAGCAAGGCAACGACGAAGCGAAATTACTTGAGGATATTTCCATGGATCAAAGGCTCATTCCGACTTGACTACAAGTTAGGAATGAGCTTTTTTGAAGAGAATAAGCCTTTTTACATTTTAGAAAACAAATGATAGTACGGATTTTTTCTTCAAATAATAGCAAAAGGGGCGGTGTCCATGAGTCAAAAGTTAACTTATGAAGAAATAACCGATTTATTTGATGAGACTTTTCAAGAGTATAAAGATAAAAATTTGAGTAATCTTGAGGCATTGGCCAAAACATACGAGGATCTTGAGTTAATCATGAGTAAGGGGGACCTTGAAAAAGCTACGGTATTAATAAGATATTGTGAACTGGTATTAAAGCAACCTTATGTATTTTATAAATCAAAAGACTACTTGTTACAATATTTAAACGAAATAGACTATGACTCTTTAGAACAAGAACTATCGAGTATCCAATATCAAGACTGATTACACGAAAAGTTCAGGTTTTATACAATCTCAACAATAAGCCTGTAACTAATAATGCGAGAGCCATGTGGTACTATGATGAAATGACCAATGAAGTTAATCGTTACTATAGTTCTATTTCTTCAGATAGTGAAACAAAGGATGTAATAGCTAAAGTCGTCCTTGACCGTTTTAAAAGGGATTGTAGAAATACAAAGAGTGAAAAAATTGTGGTTTACACTACGCTTGCTGAACGTTTACTAAATGATAGTTTGACGGAGTCCATTGAATATCAGAATATTAAAAATACTCTAAAGGAATTTAATGTTGATGAGGTAGGCGAACAACTTTCTAATGATGAAAAACAAAAGCTTCAATTGCGAATTAGGAGAGTATTAAATCATCTTTCGGACGATACTCATTAGGAGGCTAGGGCTGATATTTTTGATCCTGCTACTCGGCCAAATCCTGATGTTGACAAATTACTAGGAGATTTAAAAAATGATTACGTGCGAAAAATGGTCTATAAAAGAAGGTTATCTAAGAAATTTCAGTGAGTATTTAAAGCTTTTTAATGTTGAACTTTGCGAGGAAATGATATTTAGCAAGTAAGAAGCTGATAAGAAGGAAATAATTGGTTCACATGTTTTTAAGGATGGTAGTATTTTTGCTGTGTTTTCTTATACTGATGAGATTCAAATAGTTTTACATAATAATATCTACAATCTCAGTAACTCTAAATTTACGATGGATTTTGAAAATCTTAATGATGAAGCTCGTGTATTCAGACTAAGAAATAACGGTAAGGTAGTATACGAGGTAGAATATCAGCGGGAAAAGTAGTTGATTTCGACCCATGGAGTAATGAAGATGATGTTGACTTCTTTGCATGGCTAACAAAAATGCACACTCAAGGAAGGTTCGAGGTTCTTTATAACAGATAAGAAAACCGGGGATTTATTATAAAAGAGTATAAATTGTGAAACAGAAGATACAGATAATATTTGCATGCGTTTTGCGATAGTCGAGCCGCCTCCGTGTGTATGTCGGAGGCGGCTTTATTTTATCAAATCTCTTGGTACGTGCAGGCTTTAATCTTACTAACGCACAAGCTCCGTATCTCCGGTCATTACTTCAATCATGATCCATAAGGCAAGTTTAAAACCGTATACAAAGGACGCTTCGGCGTACATGGATCCGCTTGGGAGCGTAAGTCCAACAATTCTTCGAGCTCTTGAAAATCGTGTTCAGACAGCTTGTCTTTCCACATAAGTATTGTATCGGATATTTTACGATTTAAAGGACGATACTCTGGATTTCTTGGAATAATTAGTTCAGCCGGGTTAATATTCCCGTCAAAAAGTTCTTCCAAAATGCTTTTCATATACGACATCCTTTCAGTCTCTTATATTTGCAATTCCTTGAAAGGACCGACTGCACATGATAGGATATTTATGCAGTCTGCCTTTTAGGTGATTGCAGGTGGGAAGTGGCGTGGTTCTTTGTCGAGAGTGCGCCGCTTCCTTTTATTTTTTATCGTCCAACTTATGAATAGCTTGCCTAACACCCTCTGAACGCTCAATATTATTGTTTTTGCAGTACTTATCCAGTTTTTCAAGCGTATCGTTGTCCATTCTAATGGTAATTTTGTTAGGCTTTGGATTGTCTGTTGGACGACCCATTTTCTTGTCGGCCAAACACTCACCTCCTACTTTTGCCGGACATAAGTATTGTACATTTATGTCGGACATAAGTCAACGGATAGATTCAGTGTTAAATAACTAATGAAGGAAAGACGATGGAAGACATGGCACTTATGAAAGTGGACCAGCAGCAGAAGGACCAACTCCTCAACAATTATTTGTGAAAAATGGTTCTTGGGAAGAGTTCATTTTTGGGTCGGTAAGAACCAGTCCAGCTATGGATGTACTTACAGGATTATACAAACAATAGGAGGCTACAAATTAATGTTTGAGGAAGTGTGGCATTATAAACCTCGACGACAAAGAAATAGTGTAGTTGATTGATCAAAATTATAACCGGAGTGTTAAAAATGACTGAGTATTTCAGAGATTTCACCTTTTATTCTCTTCATCATTTTGAAAATGCACAAAACATTGGATGGATGAATAAAGCAAATGATTATAGCAAAGGGAATGTATCAAGTGAGTTTATTGAAAACTTGTTGTTGTACGTAAAAAATCCTTTTAACGAAATAAGAATGGTTCCCATAAAATCAAACTCAACTGACTTCACTGCATTAGGATCATTTGAAATTCGAGTAATCACTAAAGATGGTAAACAGAAATTCGCAGCCCCCAGCATGATACTTCATTATGTAATTGAGCATAACTATTGCCCTCCAGAAGAATTTATGAGTGCCGTAATTAATGGACCCAAGCCAGGATCGAACGAGTATGAAGCATATGAGAAACGTTACAATATTGATTGTTTATGGGGGGAACAAGATGATATAGTGGTTATCTCTGAAAAACTAAGGAACGGTGTCTTAAATAATGATAGAAAATTAATTTATGATCATTCTGCTTTTTGTAACATAATCACAAAGGACGGATCATTATTAAATGTTGCAATTAAATCAAGAAATGTAGAATTGGTAAAAGATTTAATTTTATTAGGGGCCGATTTGAATAAATTCAGTGGCATTGAATTGAATAATGCAGTTGCTGAATCTGAAAATGAAATTGTTAGACTGTTGTTAACCCATAATATTATGATTGATGTGAGCACTCCTAAATCAAATCCGCTTTTTACTGCTATTCGCAAAGGTAATTATGAAGCATCTAAGATATTGTTGGAATATGGAATAGATGCTAATGTAAAATATACAAATGAATTCATGAAAAATATGGATGCATTTACTTTGGCGGAACGCTGTAAACAAGATCGTATTGTTGAATTACTTGAGGGATATATTGTTCAATAAGCATCATGCAGAAGCTCCATTTAAAACTTGACAAACATACCACCAGCATTGGAGGTTCTTGGTCCGCCCTTATTGGCTAGCCCGGATCAACTGAGGATTCTTGAGTCCATGTCTACAGTCGAAGCTATTTATACACAACCTAAGAGTGACTCAGAAGTCTATATTTTGTGAATCATAACAACGGCTAAGCCCCCCTTCTTCCCGATGCGGAGAGGGGGCTTTTTAGCATGCATGGGAACACAAGCGGCGAAAGAGCGGGGACAATCCCGTAGTCATCCCCACCATGTTCCTGTACAATGGAGTGAAAATAAACAGGACCGGCGGAAGGAGTGTGGACAGCGTGTCTTTCCGGTTCAAGCCGCTTAAATCTTGGAGTCTTCGCGCTAAAATTTTGCTGATCTTTCTGCTGCTCATTTCGATTCCGCTTAGTCTGCAGGGCGTGGCGACCTACGTGGATTTTTCCAGCTCCATTGAACGGAGAACCTCCGATTATACCGCGCAATTGGTGGATCAGATCAACCGGAATTTGGACCGGACGCTGATGGAGATGCAGAGATTAACGCTGATGCCTGTATACGATTCGGGGGTATTGTCCATCTTGCGCAAGTATGGGGGAGAGGACAGCCTGCATCAGCAGCCCACGGTGGAGGAGCGCTCCAAAATGCAGCTTTATATCGCCAGCATGACCTTCGACAGGCCGGAAATCGACAGCATCCAAATTTTTGCGGGAAGCGGTTACACTTTCTCGAGCCTGGCGCCAAGTGCGATCGCTGCTTACACGGACGTGGAGGGGCAGCCCTGGTACTCCAGGGTGGAGGAAGCGAGGGGCGCCTGGGTGCTGCTTCCGCCGCACCGGCCCTCTTACTATCTGGACGGCAATCAAAGCTATTTTTCCGTAGCCCGGCTGATCCGTGAGCCCAATACAAACCGGACGCTTGGGTTAGTCAAAATCGATCTGAAGCAGACGCTGTTCAAGCAGCTTGTCGATAATGCCAGGATGGAGGAAAACGGCGGGATCGTGGTGCAAAACAGCCGGGAAGAACTGTTCTACACGGCGCCTGCGGAGAAAGATACGGAGACGTCCAAGCTGCTCCCGGATCGTATCCGCGAGCTTTCCGGACGTTCGGAAACGGCCAGTCAGCTTCTCAAAATGGAAGGGAACGAGTATTTGGTCGTCTCCAACTATTCAAAATATTCCGATATCAATATCGTCAGCTATATTCCGGTGGCGTCCTTGCTTGTGGAGACCAAGGAACTTCGCAATTTTACGCTTCTCGCCGGTATGGTCTGCCTCGCTTTGGCCGGGGCTTTTGCCACCTATTTCTCCTATCGTCTAACCAAACCTCTTGGAACGCTGGTAAGGAAAATGCGGCTTGTGGAGCTCGGGGATTTCAAACAGAGCGTGCCGGCGGTGACCGAGGATGAAATCGGCCGGCTCGGCTCCGGTTTTAACCGGATGGTGGAAGAAATCGACCGGCTCGTTCATGAGGTGTACGTACTCGGCATGAGGGAAAAAGAGGCGGAATTGGCCGCCCTGCAAAGCCAGATCCATCCCCATTTTATTTATAATACGCTGGAGTCGATCAGCATGCTTGCCCGGCAGCATGGTAATGAGGACGTCTCGGAAATGACCACGGCTTTGGGCAGGCTGATCCGCAGCGCGGTTGAGCAGGATCAAAGCCTCATCCGGCTTGGCGAGGAGCTTGAGACGGCCGAATCCTATATTCACATCCAAAAAATGCGTCACGGTTCCAGGCTGCGGGCCATGTTTGATATCGAAGAAGGGCTGGACGATTTCCTGGTCCCGAAACTGCTGCTCCAACCGCTGATTGAAAATGCGATCATGCACGGGATCGGAGACCGTGAGCAAGGGGGAACGGTATATGTAACCGCCGCACGCTTTGAGGATGAGGTGCTGCTGACCATCGGAGATGACGGGCGGGGCATGTCGGAGGAGGAGTTGGCAGCTCTGCGGGGTTTATTGGAGGAGGCTGGAGCTGCTGCTGCAAAAATGCCGGCGACGCCGTTACACGGTCATGGAGTGGCGCTTAAAAATATCAAGCAGCGCTTGCTGCTGATTTACGGCAGCGACTGCGATTTCGAAATCGATGGAAGCTTGGGGCAAGGCACGGCTTTTACCATAACACTGCCGTTCGTGACACAAAAGGAGCAGGAGGTCGGCATCGGATGATCAAGCTTATGCTGGTGGAGGACGAGGATATTATCCGTAAAGGAATTCGCGATTTGATCGGCCGCGCGGCCCCCGATTTTGAGGTCGTATGCGAAGCCGCTCACGGGAAGGAGGCACTTGCTTACCTGGAACGCAATGTAGTGGATGCAATCATTACGGATATCCGGATGCGGGAAATGGACGGGCTGCAGATGGTGGAAAAGCTGCGGGCCGCGGGTCATAGGATGCCGATCGTCATTGTCAGCGGCTACGGAGATTTTGTTTATGCGAAAAAGGCGCTGCAATTCGGGATCGCCGATTATCTGTTGAAGCCCATAGACCGTAAGGATTTTGCGGCTGTTTTGGACAAGATTCGGCTAACCTTGAATCCTTCAAATGGAGATGCGGGTGGAGCCGGGCCCGAAAGCGAGCCGGGCGGAGGGCCGTCAAGCAGCGAGGGGCGCAGGATTATCCGCAAGCTGAAGACTTATATCGCCGAACATCCCGACGGCGATTTGCGCCTGCAGACGTTAGCGGGTATGGTGCACCTTAATCCCTCTTATCTTAGCCAGCTTTTTAAGCAAGAGGAAGGCGGGAATTTGTCCGATTATATCGCCGAAACGCGCATCCGGCGCGCTTGCAAACTGCTGGAGACAACGAAACTTAAGGTTTACGACATTGCCCGTTTATCGGGATATCAGAGCCCGAAGCATTTTATGCTAGTGTTTAAACAGCATACCGGAATGACGCCCGGAACCTATCGGGAACAGAAAGGAATGTAAGACTACATAACATTATACGTTATGTAGTCCTTTTTTTTATGGGCAAAAACCAGAAAAACCTAAAAAAATCGTACCTTTTCTGAAGGTTTGGTGATTTTTTATAGGTTCACATGTCAATATAATTAACCTTAGAACTTGAATATGAATATGAACCATGCAGAGGGGGAAGCGGTATATGAAAAAATGGTTGACCGGATTGTTGACATTGACACTTGGGGTGGCGCTGATCGGCTGCGCCGGACAAAAACAGCCGAATAACACGGCTGAAGAGGCTGGAAGCGCCGGCGGCGAGAAGGTCCTGCTCAAATTCGCGACTTGGGGAAATCCGGCGCAGCTCGAGCTGTACAAAGGGTTGACCGACGCGTTTACGCAGCAGCATCCGAATATTGAGGTGCAAATCGACACGATCCCGTTTGCGGACTACCAGCAAAAAATGTCCGTGCTGGCGGCAGGCCGGGAGCTGCCCGACATTGCCTGGGTATCGGAGCGGATGGTGCCGCAATTTATGGCTAACGACATTCTGGCCGATGTCTCGGATATCGTTCAGGATGAGGCTTTTGACAGCGCTGACATTATCCCTTCGACGCTTGAACTGTTCCGTCAGGACGGCAAGCTGTACGGGTTGCCGTTTTCCACTCCGCCCAGCGTGGTGTTCTATAACGAAGATTTGTTTAAGCAAGCGGGCTTAAGTACGCCAAACGAGCTTGCGGAAAAAGGAGAATGGACGTGGGAAAAGTTCGAAGAAGCCGCAAAAGCGATCAAGACGAGCGCTGCTTCGCCGAACGTTTACGGGGCTAACTTTTTCCGCGACTGGAAGACATGGATTATCCTCGCTTCGTATTCCTGGTCCAACGGAAGCGGGCCGTTTAATCCGGAGATGACGGAATACACCTGGAACGACCAATACGGGGTTGAAACCCTGGAGATGCTGAAGCGCATGATGTTCACGGACGGTTCGCATCCGAAGGCGGGAGAGCAGGTTAATTTCGAGTCCGGGCAAATCGGCATGATTTTCGACAACTACAGCTTTGTGTCCAAGGCCAGAGAGATTCAAAATTTCCAATGGAGCATCGCGCCGATGCCGGCGGGCTCCAAAGGCAGCGTTCCGATGATGGGTCAGGCCGGCTACGTGCTGTTTAAAGACGGAAAACATCCGGAGGAAGCCAAGGAGCTGCTGAAATTCCTGGCCGGCAAAGAGGGCGTGCAGAAGACTTCGGCTTTCTTCGTGCCGCCGCGCCAATCGGTGCTGAATTCGGAGGAGTTCCTGAACGTGGAGGGCAATCCGGACGCCGGGCACATCAAGCAGGCGGTCATCGACGAAATGCCTAAAGCGGTCGTGCAGCCGGGGCATATCCGCTGGCAAAACATCGACACGGAGATTTTGACGGGCTTTGACGCGCTGTTTGCCGGGCGGAGCGAACCGCAGCAAATTCAGGATGAGGTAAAAAGCAAGGTGGATGCCCTGCTGAGCAAATAGAGGCAGTTTTTGAGCATAGGGGGAACGGGCATGAATCGTTTGGATCAAGCATTAAACGGAAAGCCGGGGCTGCAGCTGTTCGTCAGCCTCCCGGCCAACGACATCAAGCTTGCGGAGGCAGCGTTGGCCGCAGGGGCCGACGGTCTGAAGGTGCATATCAACGTGGGGCACCGGGCCAGCGGCAATCGCTTCGGCGCGTTGGAGAGCTACGCCGGCATCTTCAAGGAAATCCGCTCCCGCTTTGACGGGCCTTTCGGGATCGTCCCCGGAGGGGCGGTGGAAGAGGTAAACCCGGAGGAAATCGCCCGACTGCCGGAGCTTGGTATTGATTTTTACTCAATCTACGCCTTTCACCACCCTTCTTTTCTGCTGCGGGTTCCGGGGTTGGCAAAAACGTTTGCGATCGACAGCGGGTTCGACCGGGGTATTGTGGAAGGGGGAAGGGCTTTCGGGGTGAGCGCGCTTGAGGCTTCCATCGTTCCCGGCAATGAATACGGAACCAGGCTGACCCTTGCCGATCTGCTCCATTACCGCTGGCTCGCGGCACACGGCGGATTGCCGGTCATTGTGCCGACCCAGCGTAAAATCGCCCCGGAGGATATTCCGGCTTTGGCCGATAGCGGCGTCAAGGTGCTGCTGGTTGGGGCGGTGGTTACGGGCAATGAAGCGGAAGGAATTCGCCGGGAAGTTGCCGCTTTGCGAAATGCGATCGATCGTCTGTAGAGGGCGCTCATCCTGCGGCTGCTATGCACGAGGCTCCGAAAGACAGGAGGAAAAGCGACATGACGACACTTGAAACGATAAAACCGGCAAGGCCCGGCCGTCCGTTCGGAAGGAAGGAGAGGAAGGCCGGTTCCTTAAACCGGGGGGACAATTTAACGGGCTGGCTGTTTGTGCTGCCGATGGTGCTGGGGTTCGTCCTGCTACTGTTTGTCCCGTTAATTATGGCGCTTTATATGAGCTTTACCGATTGGCCGTTGTTGGGCGAGGCTAACTTCATCGGGTTCGAGAACTACCGCGCTGTCGCGGGGGACGCGGAATTTTGGCGGGTGCTGGGCAATACGCTTTACTTTGCCGCCGGGCTTGTTCCGCTGAACATTATTTTGGCCTTGCTGCTTGCGCTTCCGCTATCGAAAAATATTCGCGGGGCGGGCTTTTTCCGGACCTTGATCTTTATTCCGGTCATGACCTCGCTGGTGGTCTGGTCGATTGTCTGGAAATATATGTTTGCCACGGATTCCGGGTTCATTAACCAACTGCTGAGTATGATCGGCATTACCGGACCGGCCTGGCTGTACGATACCCGGCTTGCCATGCCCGTGGTCATTGTGACCAGTCTGCTGAAAAATGTCGGTCTGAACATGGTGCTGTTCATTGCCGCGCTGCAGCAGGTTCCGGCCCAGCTCTACGAGGCCGCCAGGATCGACGGGGCCGGGAGAATGCGGATCTTTTTCCGGATTACCGTGCCGATGATTACGCCGACGATTTTTTTGACCATGATGATGACGATTATCGGTTCGCTGAAGGTGTTCGGACAAATCTATGTGATGACGCAAGGAGGACCGTCCGGCAGCACCAAGGTGCTGGTCTATACGATTTGGGAAAGAGCCTTTAAGCTGTTCGAATTCGGATATGCTTCGGCGCTGGCTTATGTGCTGTTTGTCATCACCCTGCTGCTTACGCTGGTACAATGGCAGATGAGAAAAAGGTGGGTTCTGAATGAAAGCTAGTCTATTCGCCAAAAAAAATAGCGCGGCAGGCGGGAACCTGTTCCATTATGTGCTGCTGCTCGCCGTGTCGGTGGTGATGATGACCCCGTTTGTCTGGATGGTTTCCACTTCGCTCAAGCAGCCGGCCGACGTGTTTGTATTTCCGCCGCAGCTGATACCGTCGCCGGTACGCTGGGCGAATTATGCCGATGTGCTGGAGACGATCCCGTTTCATCTGTTTTACGGCAACAGCGTGTATATCGCCCTTCTGGTCACGGCGGGAACCGTGCTTTTCTCCTCCATGGCCGGATATTCTTTCGCCCGGATTCCTTTTTGGGGGAGAAGCCTGGTGTTTCTGCTGCTGCTCAGCACGATGATGATTCCGAACGAGGTCATCGCCATTCCGATGTTTCTGTTTATGCGGGAGCTGGGATGGATCAATACGCATTTGCCGTTGATTATTTTGCCTGTGTTTGGCGCGGGCGGCGTGTTTGGGGTGTTTGTGATGCGCCAGTTTTTTCTAGGGATTCCGAAGGAGCTGGAGGAGGCGGCGATGATTGACGGCTGCTCGCGGCTGCGGATTTATTCTACGATCATGCTGCCCTTGGCGAAACCCGCGATCGCCACACTGGTCATTTTCACGTTTTTGACGAGCTGGAACGATTTTTTTGATCCGCTGATCTTTATCAACGACCGCAAGCTGATGACCTTGCCGCTGGCATTATCGCTGTTTACCGACGAGTCGGGGACGTCGTGGCATCTGCTGATGAGCGCTTCGGTCATGGCGACCTTGCCGCTGCTGATCGTGTTCTTTTTCGCGCAGAAGCAGTTTATCGAAGGAGTGTCGATGACGGGGCTGAAGGAATAGCTCGGGGAGGCCGGTTCAGTATACTAAAAACGACTACAGGGAGGCAGAAAGAAATGGATAGCAGGACTCGGATGATGGAAGCGGACGTAGTGGTTACCGGAGCGGGACCGGCGGGGATTGCCGCCGCCATCGCTGCCGGCAGGCAGGGGGCCAGCGTCATCCTGATCGAACGGTACGGGTTCGTCGGCGGGATGTCTACGGCCGCCGGGGTTTATCCTTGGATGACCTTCCACACGCAGCGCGGGGAACGGGTCATCGGCGGCATCGCCCAGGAGATCGTGGAACGCCTGATGGAGCGCGGCGGCTCGCCCGGCCATCTGCGCGATACCGTTGGCTTCGTGCACACGTTGACGCCGTACCATCCAGAGATATATAAGGTGCTGGCCGTTGATATGCTGCGCGAAGCGGGGGTGAAGCTCGTCTCGCATAGTTTTGTCGACGAGGTGGAGCGTGAGGGCGAACATATCCGGTCCGTGACCCTTACCGGAAAATCGGGGCGGATCAAGGTGAGCGGTGCGATGTTCGTCGACGCGTCCGGAGACGCGGACGTCGCTTATCTGGCGGGGGCGCCGACGCTTCAGGGGCGCGAGGGCGACGGGCTGTCGCAGCCGATGACGATGAAGTTCCGGATGCGGGGCGTTGACGTGGAGGCGATTCGGAAGGCGATGCTGGCCGATCGCGAAAATTTTTACCACAAGACGCCGTTTGCCGAGCTGGAGATGGGAAGTATTCCGCTCACGGGGGTTTCCGGCTTTTATAAGGAGTGGAAGGCTGGCGGGGTGCCGATCAACCGCGATCAGGTCCTGTTTTTCATCGGACCGGAGAAGGACGAGGTGCTGATCAACTGCACGCGGGTTCAAGGCTTAAGCGCAACCGATGTCGAGGAACTGACCTTGGCGGAGGAGGAAGGGCGCAAGCAGGTGCTGATGATGGCGGAATTTTTGCAAGCGCGGGTGCCTGGGTTCGCCAAGGCCTCTATTTCTTCGGTCGCGCCCCAGATCGGCATCCGAGAGTCGCGCCGGATCGACGGTCTGTACCGGTTGACGATGGAGGACGTGGTGGCGGGACGGCATTTTGAAGACGGTATTGCGAAGAGCGGTTATCCGGTCGACTTGCATGATCCGTCAGGCAAGGGGGTCATGGCGGCTGCCATCGAAAATGACGCTTCCTACAGCATTCCTTACCGCTGCCTCGTGGCGCGAGGTCCGGTGAATCTGCTCGCGGCGGGACGCTGCATATCCACCACGCACGAAGCGCTGGCGACCACGCGCTTGACGCCAAGTTGCATGGCTACGGGAGAAGCGGCGGGTACGGCGGCGACTCTAGCTTGCAAAGCGGGGATCGCCGCGGCGGAAGTGGATACATCGCAGCTCCGGGAGATGCTGCAGGCCCAAGGGGCAATTGTGTAAAGGGGACGGGGGCTGGCGCCCCCCTTCTTATACCATAGGCGGCTTCGCGGGAGGCTGGATGCAAAAATCAGGCTGCCCGAGGCCCCGCTGGGACCCCTTCACCAGAAAATAGCGGCGCTTTATGGTCCTATTTTTCGGGTTGGAGCCTGATCATCGCCATTAGCGGCATTTTTTGTCCTTATTTTTCAATGGATAGTGCGAAAAGCGGCTATTTCCCGACGATTCGCAAAAATAACAGCATTAATGTCCTCTATTTCGCTCGAAGTGGGAATTTCGCCGAGATAGCGCCATTTTTTGCTCTTATATTTTTCGCTGAGTATTTCGACAAGCTAAATCAATACGCGAATGAGCTTCCTATTTTCCCCTCTGTGTAAAATCCCTAGAAAAGTGTTGTAACCCGCGCCAAAACAAGGTATAGTGAATATGCAAAAAATGAATCGGTGAACCTGCTAAAGCCATACCAATGGATATGGCTTTTTTTTCTTAAGATAAATATAAGTGTAAACTTCGAAGTTGCCGCGTCTTTTTATCATAAGAAAAACGCCGCTAAACGCGGTTATACTTCCTGTGGGAGCGCGCCGTGGGGCGTCTTCCCATGACAGAATGACTAAAGGAGTTGATGCATCGATGATTGAACTGGCTGCGGTGGAAAAACACTTTGCGGGTCAGGTTGTCGTGCATCCGCTATCGCTCACCATAAAGGAAGGGGAATTCCTGACCTTGCTGGGCCCGAGCGGCTGCGGCAAGACGACGATTTTGCGCATGATAGCGGGTTTTGAACATCCGACGTCGGGGAAAATCCTGCTGGATGGGACCGATCTGACGAATCTGCCTCCCAACCGCCGGGATTTGAACCTTGTGTTCCAGCATTATGCTTTGTTCCCGCATATGACGGTTGAGGAGAATATCGCGTTTGGTCTGAAAATGAAAAAAATGCCGGCAAAACAGCAGAAGGAACGCATTCAAGAGGCGGTGGAGATGACCCAGTTGACCGCACTCGTCAAGCGTTACCCGCACCAGCTGTCCGGCGGGCAGCAGCAGCGCGTGGCAATCGCCCGGGCGATCGCCAACAAGCCGCGCGTGTTGCTGCTGGACGAGCCGCTTGGAGCGCTGGATCTGCAGTTGCGCAAAAGCCTGCAGGCCGAGCTGAAGCAGCTGCAGCGCAGCTTGGGCATCACGTTCGTATATGTAACGCACGACCAGGAGGAAGCGATGATGATGTCCGACCGGATCGTCATCATGAACAGCGGCCGGGTGGAGCAAATCGGTACGCCGCGCGAAATTTACGCTTCCCCGGCGACGCTGTTTTCGGCCACTTTTGTTGGCGAGAACAATATTTTTTCGCTGGACGGACGGCTGTTTGCGGTGCGGCCGGAGAAACTCCGGACCGTCTGCGGCAGCGGCATGGCCAGCGCCAAAAGAACCGGCGAAGTGCAGGATGTACTTTATTTGGGGAGCGTTCATAAATTGATCGTCCAGCTGGATAACGAGCCGATGACCGTTTCAATCGTGCTGGACGCGGCGGATGACCATCCGTATCAAGTCGGCGAGCAAATCGGGGTGGATTGGAAGCCGGAGGACGAGGTGATCATCGGGTCATGAAAAAATCGAGCCTGAGCCTGCTCCCGGTTCTACTGTGGCTGAGTTTGTTTCTGGTGGTTCCGATGCTGATCGTCGTAGGCATTTCCTTCATGGGCCGCGACAGTTTGGGCAATGTGGTGCTGGACTTCAAATTCGACGCCTACGCCATGTTTTTCGATCCGCTTTATTTGGGGATTTATTGGGATACGATCGTTTTGTCCGTCCTGACGACCGTCTTCTGCCTGCTGCTCAGTTACCCGTTGGCTTATTATATTGCGAACGCCGGTCCGCGCATGCAAACCTGGGGACTGGTGCTGATTACGGTGCCTTTTTGGATCAATTTCCTGATCCGCACTTACGCCTGGGTGCTGCTGCTTCGTACCCAAGGGGTTGTCAATGAACTGCTGCTGGACTTCGGTTTGATCGCCGAACCGCTGCAGATGCTATATACGCGGGGCGCGGTGCTGCTCGGCATGGTATACACGTTTATTCCGTTTATGGTGTTGCCGATCTACGTTGCCCTGGAGCAGATGGATAAGAAGCTGCTTGAGGCCGCCAGTGATTTGGGCGCTTCGCGTTGGCGGGCGTTTTGGCATATTACGCTGCCGCAGACGAAATCGGGGATTATGACCGGATCGGTGCTGGTTTATGTGTCGACGACCGGCATGTTCGTCGTCACGGACATCCTGGGCGGCGCGAAGTCGGCGATGATCAGCAACATCATTCAAAGTCAGTTCCTCGGGGCGCGCAACTGGCCGTTCGGCTCGGCGCTGTCGGTGATCTTCGTCATCACCTCGCTGATTCTGATCGGACTGTTTAACCGGGCGATGACCTCAAGGTACCAGACCGTGCGGGAGGTGCGCTCATGAAGACGAAAAGCCATCCGCTGCTGGGCATCCATTCCCTGATCATGATGATTTTCATTTATGTGCCGATCGCGTTTATCGTCGCCTATTCGTTCAACAGCTCGAGGCTGGCCGCGGATTGGAGCGGGTTTACGTTCGATTGGTACGTGTCCTTGTTCGACAACCGGCATGTGATGGAGGCGCTTAGCAACAGTTTGACCGTAGCGGTCGTTTCCACGATCGTTTCTACGCTGCTGGGCACTTTGGCCGCGCTGGCCATGCGCAAGGTCGGCAGAAGGACCAAGGCCGGTATGGGCGGGCTGCTGTATATGCCGATTATCGTCCCGGATATTATTATGGGTTTGTCCTTGCTGGTGCTGTTTACTCAGCTTCATATGCCGCTGGGCAAAATAACGATTATGATCGCACACATCACGTTCAGCTTGTCATATGTTTATGTGGTCGTCTCGACCCGGCTGTCCGGTATGAGCAGCCAACTGGAAGAAGCCGCCCAGGATTTGGGCGCCGGGACCTGGCAGACGTTTCGTCACGTGACCCTGCCGCAAATTTTGCCCGGCATTGTCTCCGGGGCGTTGATCGCTTTTACGCTGTCGCTGGACGACTTTATGGTTAGCTTTTTTGTCAGCGGACCAAATTCGACAACGTTGCCGATTTATATCTACGGCCAGGTGAAACGGGGTATTTCCCCGGAAATTAACGCGCTTTGTACGATTTTGATCCTGGTCACGGTAACGCTGATCTTCTTGGCTCAATTTGTGCTGAACCGCGGCAAGGGGCAAAAGAAACAGTCGGTGTTGCCGTTTTAGGAAGCGCTGGACGTGCTGGCTGATGCACTGGACAAAGGGGCTGGCTGGTGCGGACACATCCTGCCCCGGCGAACTTTGGAGGCGAGGGCAAAACACCTCAATTGGAGCGTAATAACGTCTGCGTCTGCGGAGACCGTTAGGGCCAATACTATTAGGCCAGATCTAATCTGACAAGATACATTTTCTAGCTAACACCAATATTCTAACGGTTGCCACAAGCGCTATTTGTTCCAAAAACGTTGATTTCAAATTGTAACGGTTGCCATAGCGTTTATTTCACTTAATTCCGGCTATTTTTGCTTGGATTCAGGCAAATAGCTGCGCTCACAACCGTTAGAGTTTAGAAAAGGTCTTTTTTCGGAAAATAGCCGCTGCTACAACCGTTAGATCCGTTCCGGGAAGCTCTTTCGGGAATCTTGGGCAAAAGTGAATGCAACGCAACAATATCATGATGAAAGAAGAGGAAAGGAGACTGAGAATTGAAAAAAATGAAATGGGCCGGCTTGCTGCTGGCGGTAACGATGATGGTGGGGCTGCTGGCTGGTTGCGGCGGCGGCTCGTCCAAGGAGACGCTGAACATTTACAGCTGGGCGGACAACTTCGATGAGGAAGCGCTGGCGCAATTCGAGAAGGAATACAACGTGAAGATCAATTACGACGTGTTCGCCAACAACGAGGACCTGCTGGCCAAGATCAAAGCCGGCGGGGGCGGCTATGATTTGATTCAGCCTTCCGACTATATGGTGGCCACGATGATCAAACAAGATCTGCTGGCTCCGCTGGACATGGCCAATATTCCGAATTTCGCAAACGTAGCTGACGCTTATAAAAATCCATCATACGACCCCGGGAATAAATACTCGATCGTGTATACTTCCGGCGTAACGGGGATCGCCTACAATAAGAAGTATGTGAAAGACGAAATCGACAGCTGGGAAGACCTGTGGAACCCCGAATACGCGGGCAAGGTGATCCTGCTGGACGACAACCGTGAAGTCATCGGCATGGCGCTGAAAAAGCTCGGTTACTCCAACAGCTCGACCAATGAAACGGAAATCACCGCGGCTGTCGACGAGTTGAAAAAACTGCTGCCGAGTGTGTTAGCCTTCGACACCGACAACATCAAGCAAAAGATGATTCAGGAAGAGGGCTGGATCGCGACGGTATGGTCCGGGGACGCTTCCTACATTGCCAAGGATAATCCGGATGTCGCTTATGTGGTGCCGAAGGAAGGCGGTACGATCTGGTCGGACAACTACGCGATTCCGAAGGACTCCCAGCACAAAGAGCTGGCTGAGAAATTCATCAATTTCATGCTGGATCCGGAAGTCAGCGCGAAAAACTACGAAGCGATCGGCTACAGCGACCCGAACACGAAAACGGCGGAATTCCATAGCCAGGAATATATGAACGACAAAATGATCAATTTGACCAGCGATGAGCTGTCCCGCACCGAGTGGCTCGGCGATGTGGGTGACAAGCTGCAGGTTTACGACCGCTACTGGACGGAATTGAAGAGCGGCCGCGAGTAACGGTTGACATAGGAACAGTGTCATGGATTTCCCGAGGCGCGGGACATGGCACTGTTCTTTTTTTGCGGCGGCAAGCTTAAGCAGGACTTTCACCCGGCCAGGTGATAATGGGGGTATCCTAGCAAAGGGGCGGCTAAATCAAATGAAACCGAACAACATGAGAGTTATGGGCACGCTCTTGACGATTGCAAGTTTGTGCATGAACGGCATGGCTGCCGGAGTTCCGGCACCGCCTACAACTGCGGTTAAGGGGCAGACCATGCGTCCCGCGTCTAAGGCGTCCGGCAAAGCGCACATCACGAATCACACACCCAGTTGCTGCCGCCGGGCGCGAATCCACTTGAATAATCATAATCGAGTTTTGTTCTTGCGTTTCGGGATAAAACGGTTACAATTAAATCAACTAGTAATGTTAACGTTAACATGCATTTGATATTATGGAATCTATCAGGCTGAAAAACGAAGGGAGCACGGAGAAATGGCCAAAACGTTTCTGGGGAAAAATTTTTTGCTGAACAGCGATACGGCGAAGGAGTTGTATCATCAATATGCCAAGGAGCTGCCGATCATCGACTATCACTGCCATCTGAGCCCGCAGGAGATTTACGAGAACAAGAAATTCCGCAACATTACCGAGGCCTGGCTGGGCGGCGACCATTACAAGTGGCGGGTGATGCGCGCCTGCGGCGTTGACGAGGAACTGATCACCGGCGGGGCGGGCGACTACGACAAGTTCCTGGCATGGGCGAAAGTGGTGCCGCAGTTGCTCGGAAATCCGCTGTACCATTGGACGCATCTGGAGCTGCAGCGGTTTTTCGGCATCGACGAGCTGCTGAACGAACGGACGGCGCCGGCGATTTGGGAGCGGGTCAATGCCCTGCTGCAGGGCGAAGGGTTTGGCGCGCGGGATCTGATCAAGAAATCGAAGGTCACCGTCGTATGCACCACCGACGACCCGGCGGATTCGCTGGAATATCATTTCAAAATCAAAGAGCTGGAGGATTTCGACACGAAGGTGCTGCCAAGCTTCCGGCCGGATAAATTTTTGGAGATCAACCGCGATACGTTCAAACCTTGGCTAAGCAAGCTGGAGGCGGCGGGCAAAGCGGTGGACAGTTATGGCGCGCTGCTGGAGGCTCTGCGGGAGCGGATTGAATTTTTCCATCAAGCTGGGGGCCGGGTGTCCGACCATGCGCTGGATACGATGGAATACCAGGAGACGACGCTGCGGGAAGTGGAGGCGATTTTCGACAAGGCGCTCAAGAAAGGCAGCGTCACCCCGGCGGAGGAGCGGAAGTACAAGTCCTACACGATGCGTTTCCTAGGTAGGGAGTACGCCGAGCGTGGCTGGGCGATGCAACTGCACATCCATGCGCTGCGCAACACGAACAGCGCGATGCTCAAACGCCTCGGACCGGACACCGGCTACGACGCGATCAATGACGGTCCCGTCGCCGCCGCGCTGGCCGGCTTGCTGAACGCACTGGAACGTGACGGGGCGCTGCCGAAGACGATTTTGTACTCGCTGAACCCAAACGATTATCCGGCGCTCGCCAGCATTACGGGCTGCTTCCAAAGCGGCGGCGTCCCGGGTAAAATCCAGTTCGGCACCGCCTGGTGGTTCAACGACAACAAGGACGGGATGATCGAGCAAATGAAGACGCTCGCCAATCTCGGCGTGCTGGGGCAGTTCATCGGCATGCTGACCGATTCGCGCAGCTTCCTGTCCTATACGCGGCATGAGTACTTCCGCCGTTTGCTCTGCGATGTACTCGGCGATTGGGTGGAGCGGGGCGAAGCGCCGAAGGATTTCGAGCTGCTCAGCACCATGGTGACCGATATTTGTCACGATAACGCCAAACGGTATTTTGCGTTTCCGGAGTAGAAAATGAAAGGACGGCCGGATGGGCTGTCTACGGTGAATATTTAGGGGAAGGCTGACGGCAGTGCAGCCTTCCCCTTTGTTTTGCTGCGGCACCTAGGCAGGAATGAGGCGGATTTCGTGATACTGCCGGATGGATGATTCAACCAGTATCGATAAAAGGAAGTGGCTATTCAGGCAGTTTTATTTTTGTAAAATAATAAAAGGGAAAATATAGTATAAAATTACCAACATTTATGATATATTTATATATGTTAGAAAAAAAATTATAAGGAGTGATTCTATGAAAAAGGTTACAAGTTTAGTTTTGTCAATTGTTTTTTTGCTGACTCTATTTGGGGATACCAGTTTTGCTCAGTCTGCTTCCTTGGATGGGAAAATTATCTATAGGGCCGATGAAATAACCGATATCGATTTGCTTTTTGAAAGAGCCAAAAATGGAGTCACTGATGAAACAGATAATAACTTCAAGGAGCACATGTCAATACTTGGGGCGGTATCGGATAATGATGTGATAAGACACTTTTCTACAACTCAAAAATTATTAGAGGTGAAAAAGAATAATGAGACAATCGAAAACTTTAAAATTGTCTCATTTGTTGTTGTCTCTGAGAATGATGATAGTGGAATTATTCGACCTTTCGGTAGTAAAGATGAGGAGCAATGGGATGGAACATACGGTATAAGAGCTTATTCAACTGTATACTTTACTAGATCTAGAAATGGAAATTTATACACTTACACGCTAGATTCTGTTTCTGGTGGATGGGATAATATTGACAGCCAATACAGATTGTCTGACCGTCATGTTAGATATGGTGTAACAGGAAATAGAGCAGGGGGAGGGGTTGTGGTGAAGCACGCAGATAAATATCCGACTGGCAATAGTTTCTCATACGATGCTACTTCTGCTATGTCCTATCCCGTTGAAAGTAAGGTTGTAATGGGCCTAAATTCCTACATTACAATTAAACGTGGAACTGACTCAACATGGGAACTAGCTCATCAGAATAATCTTGAATATAATAATTAAGCATAAAATGTTTCGTAGATAATTTTTGAAAAAACTCCAATCTTGGGATGATTAAATATCTTCCTAAGATTGGAGTTTCTTTTCTTCATTTATGCTATTTTAAATTAAAGGTTTCCTCAGTATTATCCCATTTTATTGTAATTTTTATTGAATTATTTTTGCTTGATATTGCGCAACCTGAGCAGGTCACTGGTACTTTTATTGTTCCTTTTTGTAGAGAGATTTCTGTTATTTTGGTATTTTTACCATTATTATCTATTAACAACTCATCAACAGTATTATTTTTCATCTTTTTACCTTTAAAGCGGAATTCATAAGTGCCCTGTTCACTACTGGTTTTAGTATTAATTGTCGATTGATAGCTCCCTTTCCAATTGGTACTCTCACCACTAAAGTTAAGAGTTGTACTGCAACTTACCAGCAACATTAAAACTGAAAAAATAAGAAAAGTTTTTTTTATTGTATCTCACTCCTTTCCTTATACCTAATTTTAACTCTCCTACATTAATTATGCAATTCATAAAACCTGCGTAGGAATTATTGGGAAAATATTCAATTCGAGCATTCTCATGCTATCAGGCGGGCCCCAGTCTTTAACGGTTTTTTTATGTTTAGACATCTAGGACAGATTTCAAAAAACTGATTCCTTAATTACGATTTCCACCGGGATCAGCCGGAATTCGTTTACGTCCGCGAGCCCGCGGTTAGTAATGCGAAGCTCCGGAATGACCGGCAGGGCGATCAGCGAAAACGTCATGAACGGCGCGTTCAGCGGGCATCCGAGCTGCTGCCAGGCGGCCCCCAGCTGCTTGACCTGCGCGGCCACCGTTTCCAGCGGCTGCTCGGACATCAGGCCGGCGATCGCCATCGGCACGGCGGCCAGCACCTGCCCGTCCTGCACGGCGATCATGCCGCCGCCCAGCTTGGCCAGCTCGTTCGCGGCGAAGGCCATGTCCTCAGCGTTTGCGCCCATCACGAGCAGGTTGTGGCTGTCATGCGCCACCGTGGAGGCGACGGCGCCCCGTTTCAGCCCAAAGCCGCGGGTAAACGCTAGCGAAATATCGCCGGAGCCGTGATGGCGGTCGATGCAGGCCAGCGTCAGGACGTCCTGCGCCGGGTCCGGCTGAATGAATCCGTCCGCCACTTTCAGGCTGGCGGTTCCTTTTTGCGTGCGCGCGCTGTTTTCGATGACGTCGATGACATGAACTTTCGTCTCGGCCTTCCCGCTTTGGCTGGCGAGCAAGAAATCGCCCGGCTTCAAAGGGCGGGCCAAATGCACTGAATTTCGCGCGCGTTCCGGATACGGATACGCCGGGAAAGGCACGCGCAGCTCTCCGCTATCGTAAACGACGGTCCCGTCCGCAATCACGGTGGACGGCTCCATCCGCTTTAGATCGGAGATCAGCAGCAGGTCGGCGCATTTTCCCGGGGCGATGCCGCCCACATCAGCGTCCACCTTGAAATAACGGGCCGTGTTGATCGTGCTCATCTGAATCGCGGTGACTGGCTCCACGCCTTCCTCAATGGCCCGGCGCACGACATGGTTCATGTGGCCTTTTTCGATCAGCGTCTGCGGGTACACATCGTCGGTGACCAGCATGATATTGGCCGTATCCGCATGGTCTTCGGTCACGACCTTGATCACTTCCTTGACGTCATGCCAGGCGGAGCCCTCGCGGATCATCAAATGCATGCCGAGGCGCAGCTTAAGCAGCCCCTGCTCCCGCGTGACCGTCTCGTGGTCGGAGGTGACGCCGGAGGCGATGTACGCCTGCAGCATGAGCTTGTCATCGCTGGGGAAATGGCCTGTGACCGTTTTTCCCGCTTCCATCGTCGCTCGGATCTCTCCGCTCATTTTCGCATCTCCGTAAACGACACCAGGGAAGTTCATCACTTCGCCCAGCCCCTCTACACCGTCCCAGGTCATGCCTTCGGCGATGTCCTTGGCTTCCAGCGCCGCCCCGGCGTCCTCCAGGTGGTCGGTGGCCGGCACGCAGGACGGGAACGTGGTGAACACCTTGAGCGGCAGTCCCCGGCCTTCCTCATGCATCCAGCGCACGCCTTCGGCGCCAAACACGTTGGCGATTTCGTGCGGATCCATAAAAACGCCGGTCGTCCCTTTAGCCAAAGCGGCCTTGGCAAACTCGGTCACCGACAGCATCGTGCTTTCCACATGCATATGGCCGTCCAGCAACCCCGGGGCGATGTAACGTCCCGCGGCGTCGATCACGGCCGTCTCCTCGCCGATCGTATGCCCGGCGTCCCCAACGTAAGCGATACGTCCTTGGGCCACGGCGACATCCGTATGCGGCAGCAGTTCCCCGGTGTATACATTAACTAAGGTGCCGTTTTTGACGACCAAATCGGCTTTCTTTTTCCCGACGGCCACTTCCGCCAAAACCCGGCTTACCTCGTACAGCTTTTTTCTTGCAGCAGGTTTCATTCCCCGGTTCACTCCTTTACTGTTCGCTAAAATAGCGCCTTAAAACTCTTCAGTTCTTACGCCTAATCATAACAAAAAAGGCCGCCCTTAGAACAGTGGAGACTGTTCAGGGCAGCCCTTGCCTTTAAGAGGTTGTTCAAAAAGTCCGCTTTTGATCACGAAGTGAATCAAGAAGTAGTTCGGCATCGAATCTTGAATTCAGCCGGGCCTTCCGGTGCTCACGTACCCAAAACGTACGCTCCGCTCCTTAGTCCCTAGCTTCATCCAATCTTCTCGGTGCTTAAAACCGAACTTTTTGAACACACATTTTAAGGCTCGGCTTTAAGCTTTCGCCGGATTTACTTTTTCGATGACTTGGTCGACCAGGCCATACTCTTTGGCTTCGAGAGCGCTCATGAAGTAGTCGCGGTCGGTGTCTTTTTCGATCCGTTCCAGCGGTTGGCCGGTGCGCTCCGCGAGAATGTGGTTCAACTTGTCGCGCATCTTCAGGATCCGGCGGGCCCGGATTTCAATGTCCGTTGCCTGGCCTTCCGCGCCGCCGAGCGGCTGGTGGATCATGATCTCGCTGTTCGGCAGGGCGTAGCGTTTGCCGGGAGCGCCGGCGTTCAGCAGGAACGCGCCCATGGAAGCGGCAAGGCCGACGCAGATCGTGGAGACATCCGCTTTGATGAATTGCATCGTATCGTAAATGGCCATGCCTGCGGTAATCGATCCGCCGGGGCTGTTGATGTAGAGGGAGATGTCCTTCGTCGGATCTTCCGCATCCAGAAACAACATTTGAGCGATGATGGAGTTGGCCACGACGTCATTGACTTGCGAGCCCAGGAAAATGATCCGGTCCTTAAGCAGTCTGGAATAAATGTCGTAGGCGCGTTCGCCGCGGTTGCTTTGTTCAACGACCATAGGAATATAACTCACCGATAAAACCTCCTTAAATTTGGATTCGGTTCGATCAATCATCAGAATTGACGGAAACGATCGATAATAACCTCATCATAAACAATTTATTCGCAAAAGTCAAAGATAGTCAAACTCAAGGGATAAAAAAAGCCCGATGTCATTTATGCAGTCATTCAGGCGATGAAACTCAGCGTTCGGTTATTAGGCAGTTAGTTAAGTATGGCGCGCCCGCGAGGAATCGAACCTCGATCTCAGGCTCCGGAGGCCTACGTCATATCCATTGGACCACGGGCGCAAATCACAAATTTAGCGTGCAAAATTGATTATATGGTATCGTCAAAGGAAATGCAAGTGGTATTTATTAGCATGGGCAAAATTCGCAGCAGACTAGCGCTGGCTTATTATGCGCTGAACCATCTCAGCAAAATTATTTGCCCCGAGTACGCTGCGTATTACTTCTGCTTCAAGCAAGGAACGCCGTGCACACGGCCGTTTAAAAATACGGACGGCTCGACTGAACTCCAGATGGCCCTACCCCTACTTATTTACGGTCGCTGAACCGCTTTTGGATAATCACCGCCGTGCCTGATGCGCTCTCGAAATTCAGGTTTATTTAGCTTCTTAATTCAGTAATTAAAGTAAAAGTAAGGGAAGTGTAGCTTTCAATATGCCTAAACTGGCAAGAACAACAAATAGCGCTATAATGGGTGCAAATATTTTGGAATAAAGAAACTTATCTTTTTTCCCATATTCGACCCCCTTAAAATGATATGGAGTATAAAAATTTTATACCCATATCATATAGTCCTTATTTCATTTTCTGTATAGTTATAAGCAGGAACAGAAAACGCTTTTTCAAATAGAACTTCAGCCTCATTAATAGAAAGTGCTTGAATTTGCTGAATCTCTCGAGCAGAAGAATTTCGAAATGTGTTAAAGCGCAGGGAAATCCTCTTCTCAATGTCGGCATTATTGAATGTCACCTTGGCTGCTTTTCCTTTTTTGCTCAAGAGTAAGGACCGCGGTATCTACGGCTTCTTGTCCCTTCACTTCCACCTCGGCAAGTGCCTCATCCAAGGTTATTTCATTTTGCAGAAGCTTGTCCAATGCGCCTTGGGCAGCGTCCTGAAAGGCATCGAGGATCTCGGCATCAACTTGGGTATACAGGTCTGCATAATTAGGATTTGCTTTAAGGGAGTAAAGAGGAGACAAATCATGATCTCCAACCGGTTCCACGTACTCGGTTACAGCAGGCAGCCCGTAATTTGGCTGGTTCTTGGCCAATAGTTGGCTGTTTACCGGATCTCCGGCTATAAATTTAACAAGTTTCATCGCTTCGGCTGCATGTTCTGTGCTTGAAGAAACGCCAAAAAAGTCAAATATTTCGTAGAAATTCATATAATCCGGATTCAAAGGGTCCACCGGAGCTGTAACCATTCCCCAGTCGATCAAGGTAGCTCCTTCAAAATGGGAGAACGGCTCGAAATCATATGCAAAAGCATTGGAACTAATGGTCATAGCGGCATTTTCAGTTAAAAACTTGGGGTGTTCCATCGAATCGGCTTCTTCTCCCTGATCATAAACTGCCCCGGCGCGAAAAGCTTTCACCGCGGCGGTCCAGATGGACTTCCATTTATCCGTATTCATCGTGACCTTCATGGTTTTTGGATCGAGATAAGTCAGGTTTTCCGTTTGACCGGCTTTTAAAATAAAGTTCATGGTAACATTGCGATAATAGTTCATTTGTATTCCATAAAGGGATTTTCCTTGATCATCTTCTGTCGGGAACCGTTCGGCTAATGCAAACACCTCTTCCCAGGTCATTCCGTTTTGCGGGTATGGGATATGATAAGCATCAAATAGCTTCTTGTTATAATAAAGCGCCTCGCTATGAAAAGTAGGCGGAAGAGCATAATACTGGCCGTTATCCGACGCAGCTTCCAAAAGCGACGTAACAATCGGAGAAAGGTCGCCGGATTCCGATCCATTGGTGAACGGGGGAGAAATCGGTTTTAAAATCCCCTTTTCAATAGCCGTCTTATACTGCTCCATACCATTGATGTAAATAACATCCGCTTCACGATTCCAACCCGTTTCTTCGGATACCGGATCACTTGGAATCACTTGAACATCGATATTGGGATATCTGTTTTCAAAAGCATAACCAAAATTAACATAAAATTGCTTGGCGGACGGATAAGCAACTTTGAGGACGACAGGCTCCTCCGGCTGACGCGTTTGGCAGCTTGATAATAAGACTGTCATAAGCGCCAAGCCTATAAATGTACGCGTTATTTTATACATGTTCTGATCCCCTTTATTATAAACGGGTGCAGTTTAGGAAAGCTTGTTCCGCCGACTCCCGACCTTCCCGTACTAGAAATTCACTCGCTGGACAGCATGCGATCAACGTAGGCATTGATCAGGTTATACGCCTGCTCGGAAACGGCATTTTCTTCTTTTGAGGGCTGCAGCATGTAGAAGGCTTCGATATTTTTGTCGGCATTCCCTAATGAAATATAATCGGCCAGCGAAGAAAACCCGTATACGGAACGGTATTCCCACTCCGCCACTTTGCCGGACAAGAAAAATCGGATCAACTCCCAGGCCGCCTCAGTTTGCGTCGAGTTGGCGGGAATCGCCCAAAGTCCCCCTAACGAAATATGATGACTGATTTCCGGAGAGCCTGGACTGACCGGCATGGTGGCCAGTTTCCACTTGATATCGGAGCCTTGCTGCTCTACAACTTTAAAATCTTCGTAATTAACCACGGCCATCGCGTAGTTTTCTGTAATAAAGGCGTTTTGGTTTATATCGTTGATGGCGATATTTCCGCGTTTTAACGGTTCCTTCACCAATTTTAAAATTTTGCCCCATGACGGACTATCTAAAGTGAGCCTGTCCGTATGTTCGTCGTATGCCTGAAGGCTTTCGGTTCTCCCTATATCAATCAACCAATCGGCCGCAGACGGATAGGGTAAGGTTAGGCCTTTCGGAAATCGGTTGGCCAACATAATCGTATCCTCCCAGGACATTTGGTTGCCGGGATATTCCACACCGTATTGATCAAACAGTTGTTGGTTGTAAACTATAGCGCTGCTGAAAAAGGAAGGAGGCAGTCCGTACAGTTCGCCGTTGCCGTAATGTTTCGTTAACTCGACGACACCGGGGATCAGCGTATCCAAAGGAAAGGAATCTCGGGCAACATCATCGTCAAGCTTTAGGAGCAATCCGCTTTCAGCGGCTTCCCGAAAATCATCGTCAGACAAATAAAGCAAATCTACTTCGTTGTTTTTCATCCATTCTTGTAATGTCGCTTTTCCTTTGACGAGATCGTTCGTCGGAACGACGGTATAGCGCAAATTTGGATATTCCAGCGCCAATAGAGAGGCATATCTGTCATCGAAATGTTTTTGCGAGAAGTAACCGATATTTAAACTAAAGCTAACCTCTTTATCTTTAAGAGAAGACGTGTTCCCGGCACAACCCGATACAATCGCCAAATTTAAAGCCATGAAAAATAACAGCAATCCGCGCAATTCCCGAACCTCGTTTCCAATAAATTCTATATACTATAACTATTTTATAGTAAATCCGAATGCAATACCTGTAAATTAAAAAAATCCGGCTCATGCGTTGTCTAATTTCATTCTTAGAGTGGTGTTTATTGGACAACCCTACCGACAAAACTAAAACGGGATGGACAAGAAGCATAGCGATAAAACGGTTTCTTTACTTACCGCCGTATAACCATACCAAAGTTTGAGAATTCTACGGACGTTAGGCTTGCAACCACGCTAAAAATTGGTTAAAATAACGGTGGGACTTAAAAAGTTAACCCGGGACATTTTAAGGCCAAGGAGATGGAGAGAAGAAGGAGCTTGCAGGAATGGAGATCATGCGTAACCTTTTGGAAATTCAGAAGCAGCTTCTGCCTGATCTCATGGACATTCTCAAGAAAAGGTACACCATACTTCATCAGATCATGTTATCTGACGTAATTGGCCGCAGAACCTTGGCAACTTCACTGGATATGACGGAGCGTGTGTTGCGGGCCGAAACGGATCTTCTGAAGGCTCAGGGCCTGATTGAAATCGAGAATATCGGCATGAGAATCAGCGATGCGGGCAGGCTTCTGCTTGAGGAATTGGAGCCGGTGGTCAAGGAGTTGTTTGGCCTCGCCAATTTGGAAGAAGCGATCCGTCAGAGCTACGGCCTGCGCAAAGTCGTGGTCGTCCCTGGAGATTGCGACGCTTCGCCGCTGGTAAAGCGGGAACTGGGGCGCGCGGGAGCCAAGGCGCTCTTAAGCTCCATGAGCGAGGGCGACGGGGTTGCCGTTACCGGCGGAACAACGCTGGCGGAGGTTGCGGAGCAATTGAATCCGCCGCATAACGTGACGATGAAGGACAGCTGGTTTGTGCCTGCGCGCGGAGGATTGGGCGAGAGCCTGGAAATTCAGGCGAACACGATCGCATCCGGGATGGCGAAACGAGTGGGGGCAGGTTACCGCCTGCTGCACGTACCTGATTTGCTCGGCAAGGAAGCTTATGAATCGCTTGTCCACGATCCGAACATCGAAGACATCGTCAATATGATCCGGCAAGCGCGAATCGTGGTGCACGGCATCGGCGACGCGATGGAGATGGCGCGGCGGCGCAAGCTGGAGCCGCAGGTGACCGAACAGATCCGGAAGGAAGGCGCGGTCGCGGAATCATTTGGTTATTATTTTAATGAAGACGGCGTCGTCGTCCACAAAATGCGGACTCTGGGCCTTCGCTTGGAAGACATCATGGAGACGGAAACCGTAATCGGGATTGCCGGGGGCAAAAGCAAAGCCAAGGCGATTCACGCCGTGCTGCGCTTTGGCCAAGAGGACATCCTCGTCATTGACGAGGCCGCCGCTTCGGAGATCGTAGCCCAACTCGGGCAGGATGCCAAGCAAGAAATCAAGTGAAGCTAACGATGTTTACTCATGGCGGGCTTTTAGCCTGTCTTGATTAATAAAAAAACCAACACTAGGAGGAACTATTCATGAGTGTAAAAGTAGGTATTAATGGTTTCGGACGTATCGGACGCCTGGCTTTCCGCCGCATTCAAAACGTGGAAGGCATCGAAGTAGTAGCGATCAACGACTTGACGGACGCCAAAATGCTGGCCCACCTGTTGAAATATGATACAACTCAAGGCCGCTTTGACGGCGAAGTAGAGGTTCATGACGGCTACTTCAAAGTGAACGGCAAAGAAGTAAAAGTTATGGCTAACCGCAATCCTGAGGAACTTCCTTGGGGCGAGCTTGGCGTTGACATTGTTCTGGAGTGCACCGGCTTCTTCACGACGAAAGAAAAAGCCGAGCTTCACCTGAAAGGCGGCGCGAAGAAAGTCGTTATCTCCGCTCCGGCTACCGGCGACATGAAAACGGTCGTTTACAACGTTAACCATGAAATCCTGGACGGTTCCGAAACGGTTGTTTCCGGTGCTTCCTGTACGACCAACTGCTTGGCTCCAATGGCTAAAGCGCTGAACGACAAATTCGGCATCGTTGAAGGTTTGATGACGACGATCCACGCTTACACCGGCGACCAAAATACGCTGGACGCTCCGCATGCGAAAGGCGACTTCCGCCGTGCTCGCGCTGCTGCATCCAACATTGTTCCTAACACGACCGGTGCAGCTAAAGCGATCGGTCTGGTTATTCCAGAATTGAAAGGTAAACTGGACGGCGCGGCTCAACGTGTTCCGGTACCGACCGGCTCCCTGACAGAGCTCGTAACTGTTCTTGAAAAAACCGTTACCGTTGATGAAGTTAACGCAGCGATGAAAGCCGCTTCCGATCCGGAAACGTTTGGTTATACCGAGGAAGAACTTGTATCTTCCGATATCGTGGGCATGACATACGGTTCCTTATTTGATGCGACTCAAACAAAAGTGATGACTGTGGGCAACCAACAGCTCGTCAAAACCGTGGCTTGGTACGACAACGAAATGTCCTACACCGCTCAATTGGTCCGTACTTTGGAATTCTTCGCAAAAAAAGTTAAGTAATATCCCGGCCAACCTGATATAAATCCCAAAGAGGAGCAACCTGTCAATAGGACTCCTCTTTGGTCTTGAAGCAAGAACGATATTCACACACACGCATGTTATAAATAAAAAAATAGAGATACAGACTTACGCTTAGGAGAGAAATCAGAATTATAGCCGTGGATGCGCGGTTTTCAAAGCTTGGGAGAACCTGCGCACACCTTTAGGAGGAACGTGGAGATGAACAAGAAAAGTGTACGTGATGTGGAAGTAACCGGAAAACGCGTATTTGTCCGCGTCGATTTCAACGTGCCGATGCAAGACGGGAAAATCACCGACGATACCCGGATCCGCGAAACGCTGCCGACGATCAACTATTTGATCGAAAAAGGCGCGAAAATCATTCTCGCCAGCCACTTGGGACGTCCGAAGGGTCAAGTGAATGAATCGATGCGCCTTACCCAGGCTGCAGAACGCTTGTCCGAGCTGCTCGGCAAGCCGGTAGCCAAAGCCGATGAAGCGGTTGGCGACGTGGTTAAAGCAAAAGTAGCTCAATTGAACAACGGTGACGTACTGGTGCTGGAAAACGTCCGTTTCTATCCGGGCGAAGAGAAAAACGATCCGGAACTGGCCAAACAATTCGCGGAGCTTGCCGATCTGTTCGTCAACGACGCGTTTGGCGCGGCTCACCGGGCGCATGCGTCGACCGAAGGCATCGCGCATTACCTGCCAGCCGTATCCGGCCTGCTGATGGAAAAGGAATTGTCCGTTCTCGGCAAAGCATTGTCGAACCCGGACCGTCCTTTTACGGCCATCATCGGCGGATCGAAGGTGAAAGACAAAATTGACGTCATCGACAACCTGCTGAACATCGCGGACAACGTGCTGATCGGCGGCGGTCTGGCCTATACATTCTTCAAGGCGCAAGGCTATGAAATCGGTCAATCCCTGCTGGATGATAGCAAACTGGATGTTGCCCTCGGCTTCATCGAGAAAGCGAAGAAGCTCGGCAAAAAGTTCCTGCTTCCTGTGGACGTTATCGTAGCCGACGATTTCAGCGCTACGGCCAACCATAAACCGGCCGACATCGACAGCATTCCGGCCGATTGGGAAGGCGTGGACATCGGACCGAAAACGCGGGCAATGTATGCCGACATCATTAAAAACTCCAAGCTGGTCGTTTGGAACGGACCGATGGGCGTATTCGAAATCGACATCTTTGCGAACGGAACGAAGGAAGTAGCCGAAGCTTGCGCCGAGACGAAAGGCTACACGATCATCGGCGGCGGCGATTCCGCGGCAGCAGCCGAGAAGTTCAACCTGGCGTCGAAAATGGACCACATCTCTACTGGCGGCGGCGCGTCCCTCGAATTCATGGAAGGCAAGGCGCTTCCGGGCGTTGTAGCATTGAACGACAAGTAAAAGACAATGAAATTGTTCAAAAATCGGGTTTTCAGCACCCAGCACCGAGAAGGTTGGATGAAGCTAGGGACGTCAGGAGCGGAGCGTACGTTTTGGGTACGTGAGCACCGGAAGGCCCGGCTGAATTCAAGATTCGATGCCGAATAAACTTCGTGGTTCACTTCGTGATCAAAAGCTGATTTTTGAACTACCTTTAAGAAGTGAAGGAGTTGGCTCCATGAGAACACCTATTATTGCCGGGAACTGGAAGATGTTCAAAACGGTTTCCGAAGCAAAAGCTTTTTTTGAAGAGGTAAAAGGAAAAGCGGAAGTTGCGGGCGTAGAGAGCGTGATTTGCGCTCCGTTCACCAACCTTCCGGCTTTGGTGGAAGCCGCAAAAGGAACGTCGATCAAAATCGGCGCGCAAAACATGCATTTTGAAGACGAAGGGGCCTTCACCGGCGAAATCAGCGGACGTATGCTGAAAGAACTCGGCGTGGACTACGTCATCATCGGGCATTCCGAGCGCCGGGCTTATTTTAGCGAAACCGACGAGATCGTAAACAAAAAAATCCATGCCGCGTTCAAACACGGTTTGACTCCGATCCCTTGCGTCGGTGAAAAACTCGAAGAGCGCGAAGCCGGCAAAACGAAAGACGTCGTAAAGGTGCAAACCGAAGCGGCGCTTCAAGGACTGACTGCGGAGCAAGCAGTGCAGGTCGTCATTGCGTATGAGCCTATTTGGGCCATCGGCACAGGCAAATCGTCCACTTCCGCAGACGCGAACGAAGTTATTTCCTACATCCGCAGTTTGGTTAAAGGATTGTATGGCGATGATGTAGCAAGCAAGATCCGCATCCAATACGGCGGCAGCGTGAAGCCGGAGAACGTGAAGGAATATATGAGCCAAAGCGACATCGACGGCGCGCTCGTCGGCGGTGCCAGCCTGCAGCCGGCTTCTTATGTTCAACTCGTTGAGGGGGCGAAGTAAATGGCTGCTCCAAAACCTGTAGCATTGATCATCATGGACGGTTTCGGACTTCGCGACACGGTGGAAGGCAATGCCGTGGCGCAAGCCCATAAGCCGAACTACGACCGTTATCTGAAGCAGTATCCGAACACGACCCTGACGGCTAGCGGCGAAGCGGTGGGCTTGCCGGAAGGCCAAATGGGGAACTCCGAAGTCGGACACCTGAACATCGGCGCCGGCCGGATCGTGTACCAGGATTTGACCCGGATTTCCAAATCGATTCGCGAAGGCGAATTTTTCCAAAACGAAACGTTGGTGAATGCGGTTCGCAGCGCCAAATCCAAAGGCAAGAAGCTCCATTTGTACGGGCTTCTGTCCGACGGCGGCGTGCACAGCCACATTGACCACTTGTTCGCGATGCTCGAGCTGGCCCAAAAAGAAGATATGCACGAAGTATACGTGCATGCCTTCCTCGATGGCCGCGACGTGGCGCCGGACAGCGCGAAAGGCTTCCTGGAGAAGCTGATCGCCAAGATGAACGAAATCGGCATCGGCAAAATCGCTACGGTGCAAGGCCGTTACTACGCGATGGACCGCGACAAACGCTGGGACCGCGTGGAGAAATCGTACCGGGCCATGGTTTATGCCGAAGGACCGAAATATACGGACCCGATTAAGGCCGTCACCGAGTCCTACGAGAAATCGGTATTTGACGAATTCGTTATGCCGACCGTGATCGTCGACGACAAAGGCGAGCCGGTTGCGCAGGTGGAATCCGGAGACTCCGTCGTCTTCCTGAACTTCCGTCCGGACCGGGCGATTCAGCTCTCCAACGTGTTCACGAACAAGGATTTCCAAGGCTTCGACCGCGGACCGAAATTCCCGACGGACCTGCACTTTGTGTGCCTGACTCTGTTTGCGGAATCGGTTCAGGGCTACGTAGCCTACAAACCGAAGGATCTCGACAACACGTTTGGCGAAGTGCTCGTGCAGCACGGCAAGAAACAGCTGCGCATCGCCGAAACGGAAAAATATCCGCACGTGACGTTTTTCTTCAGCGGCGGACGCGACGTCGAACTTCCGGGGGAAACGCGCATCCTGATCAATTCGCCGAAGGTCGCGACCTATGATCTCAAGCCGGAAATGAGCGCCTATGAAGTCGCCGAGGCTTGCGTGAAAGAGATCGAAGCGGATAAACACGACGCGATCATCTTGAACTTTGCCAACCCGGACATGGTCGGCCACTCCGGCATGCTGGAGCCGACGAAGAAAGCGGTCGAAGTGACCGACGAATGCGTCGGCAAAGTCGTTGACGCCGTTAAGGCGAAAGGCGGAGTCGTCGTGATCATCGCCGACCACGGCAACGCCGACATGGTGTTCGACGAGCAAGGCCGTCCTTACACCGCGCATACGACCTTCCCGGTTCCGTTTATCGTGACCGACGAAAACGTTGTGCTGCGCGACAAGGGCATCCTCGCCGACGTGGCGCCGACGCTGCTTGACCTGATGGGGCTGCCGCAGCCGCCGGAAATGACCGGCAAGTCGATGATCGCCAGCCGCAAGGCATAAGCCAAACTGGTACAACAAACTGTATACTTAAAATATTAAATTAAAATGCGTGTTCAAAAAGTGCGGTTTTCAGCACCGAGATTCGATGCCGAATTACTTCTTGATTCACTTCGTGATCAAAAGCGGACTTTTTGAACTACCACTAAAAAAGGAGACTGTATACCTATGACAATTATTTCCGAAGTATACGCACGCGAAGTCCTTGACTCCCGCGGCAACCCTACGGTTGAAGTTGAAGTTTACCTTGAGTCCGGCGCCATCGGACGCGCTATCGTTCCTTCCGGCGCTTCCACCGGCGCGCACGAAGCCGTTGAGCTTCGCGACGGCGACAAATCCCGTTACCTGGGCAAAGGCGTATTGAAAGCCGTTGAGAACGTCAACGAAATCATCGCCCCTGAAGTAATCGGCATGGACGCGCTTGACCAAATCGGCATCGACAAATTGATGATCACTTTGGACGGTACGCCAAACAAAGGCAAACTCGGCGCCAACGCCATCTTGGCGGTTTCCATGGCCGTTGCCCGCGCGGCCGCTGACGCTCTCGACCTGCCGCTGTACGCATACCTCGGCGGATTCAACGCGAAGCAGCTTCCGGTTCCGATGATGAACATCGTAAACGGCGGCGCGCATGCCGACAACAACGTCGACGTGCAAGAGTTCATGATCCTGCCGGTTGGCGCTCCTTCTTTCAAGGAAGCTCTCCGTACCGGTGCGGAAATTTTCCACAACCTGAAATCCGTGTTGAAGGATAAAGGCTTGAACACCGCGGTTGGCGACGAAGGCGGCTTCGCTCCGAACTTCGCTTCCAACGAAGACGCGCTGTCCTCGATCATGGAAGCTATCACGAAAGCCGGCTACACTCCGGGTAAAGACGTATTCCTGGGCATGGACGTCGCTTCCACCGAGTTCTACAAAGACGGCAAATACCATCTGGAAGGCGAAGGCAAATCCTTCACTTCCGCGGAATTCGTTGACCTGCTCGCTTCCTGGGTAGACAAATACCCGATCATCACGATCGAAGACGGCTGCGCCGAAGACGATTGGGAAGGCTGGAAATTGCTCACGCAAAAACTGGGCAGCAAAATCCAACTCGTCGGCGACGACCTGTTCGTAACCAACACCGAGCGTCTGGAAAAAGGCATCAACGAAGGCATCGGCAACTCGATCCTGATCAAAGTAAACCAAATCGGTACGCTGACCGAAACGTTCGACGCGATCGAAATGGCGAAACGCGCAGGCTACACCGCGGTTGTCTCCCACCGTTCCGGCGAATCCGAAGACAGCACGATCGCCGATATCGCCGTGGCTACGAACGCCGGCCAAATCAAAACCGGTGCGCCTTCCCGTACGGACCGCATCGCCAAGTACAACCAATTGCTCCGCATCGAAGACCAATTGGCCGATTTGGCTCAATACAACGGCTTGAAATCCTTCTACAACCTGAAACGTTAATCGCAGAAGTTGCGAAAAGACCCGCCGAACCGATCGGCGGGTCTTTTTGTTCTCAAGTCTGGATTTCTTCGTGATTCCAACGCAAAGCAAATTTGCGGAGCGGCTTGATGACGATAAGGTCCATCCCCAGAATCGCCACGATGCTCACGAACGTCCAGGCGAACACTTTGGCGGTGTCCAGGTTCACTCGCGCAAAAGCGAGCGAGTAGCCGATCCCGTTGTCGGAGCCGAGCAGCTCTGCCATGATCGTTGTCCGGACGGCGGACCCTGCGGCCAGCGAAACGGCCGTAAAAATCGGCACGGCCAGTCCAGGAATGACGATGTGACGCAGTTTTTTCATAGGACCGATTTGATAAACCTCCGCCATTTGCAAGAGCTGCCGGTCAATCCCGCGCCATCCGTCGGCCGTGTTAAGGTAAATGCTGGGGAAAACCAGCAAGGAGACCACAAATACGGGCACCGTCGCTCCCGTGCCGAACCAGACCATGGCAAGCACCACGAGAATGATCGGCGGGATGCCCATGAGCAGGGATAGGAAGGGACGCATCGCCTCGTAAACGATACTGAAAATTCCCGCCAGCAGCCCAGCGGCAATCCCCGCGGCCGTTCCGCAGAAGAAACCGGCCAACATCCGGCCTCCCGAAGTTAGCAGTTGCCGGGCCAATTCGCCGCTGCGGGCCATTCGCGCAAGCGCCCGCAGCGTTTCCAGGGGTGAAGCGAACAAAATGTCCGGCAGGGATAAAGAAATCCACTGCCAGACGCCGATGATGACGAGCACGGCTAAGCATTTTACCCCAAACGAGCGTTTGCCCGGTTTATTTATCGTAATAGAACGCATCATCCGGCAGCTTGCCTCCTATGATGTCGGGGGAAAGCGAAGACAGCTCGGTGAAGAAAAACTCCAATTCCTCCCTCGCGTCCTTGGCGGAGACGAATTCAAGATTCAGGGCAGGGATCAATGATTCGATGAACGCCGGCTCCAATCCTTCCTGGTACTCGGCGATCATTTTCGCGGCTTTGTCCGGGTGTTGGTTGAGAAAAGTCACCGATTCTTGAAACTGCCGCTGCAGGCTTTCCACCAGTTCCGGCTGATTTTTCACCAGTTCGCCCGACACCAGAATGCCGGCTTGCGGAATTCTGGCCGGTTTTCCGGTTGCTTTCGCCCATTCCTCCTGCAAACTCATGATTTTGGCCGTTCCCTCGACTTTCTGAACGGCCATCGTGGCCAGGTGCTCCGGAATGACCGCATATTTTGCCTTCCCGGCGGCCATCAGGCCGACCAGTTCCTGCGTTCCGGCCACATACTCGATCCGGATGTCCTTCTCCGGGTCAAGGTTGTTTTTGCGAAGCAAATAACGGAAGACGAGGTCCGGCATGTCTCCTTTCAGCGGCACGTGGATCGTCTGTCCGCGTAAAGTTTCCCAGCCTCCTCCCGTTTCATTTTCAGGGCCGACGACATAGAGAATGCCCCAGACCAGCGTGTTCAGCAGCTTGACGTCTATGCCGCGGTTGTACAAATTGCTGCCGACATAGGTAGGCACGGCGGAAATATCGGCTTGCCCGCTGGAAATTCTGGCGCGCAGCTCATCCGGGGTTTTCCAGGGGGTATAAACGACCTCATCCGCGAAGGATGCCAGAGCTTGATTCTCCAAAATGTTGTAAATCGGTGCGGATATGGTAATCCCCAGCGGTCCCTGAACGGTCAGTTGTTGCATTTTCTGGGCTGCCGGTCCGGGCGGTTCCACTGCGGCAGTTCCGGCTGCCGATTGCTGTTGTCCATTTGCGTCTGGTTGCGAAGGAGCAGCGGACGGGCCTGAACAACCCGTGAAAATCATGGTTCCGGCAAGGAAAAGCGCCAGCAATGGATAAATGGCGGTAAACGTTTTTTTCATCAGGACCTCCTAGGATATTGATATCATCTTGTTTTTATACTGCCGGATTTGAGCCTCCGTGCGCTCCAGTCTCGGCACAGGGAAAATTTCTTCGTTTGCAAAAGCACGGTCCGGCGGCGAAAAGATCAGCACTCTATCCGCCAGCCGCGCCGCCTCCTCGGGGTCGTGCGTCACGTACATTACGCCGATCTCCCGTTCGCCGATCAGCCTTGCCATGTCATCCATCAGCTCACGTTTCAAGGCGGCGTCCAGGGCGGAAAACGGTTCATCCATCAAAATCATGTCCGGCTGCAGCGCCAACGCCCGCGCGATGGACACACGCTGCTTCATGCCGCCGGAGAGCTGCCGGGGATAGCGGTTTTCCGCTTGCTGCAGGCCTACTTTCCGCAGCGTGTGGCCAATGATTCGCTCGACGTCCGCTGTGTCAGCGGTTTGCAGCACAAGCCCGATGTTCTCCCCGGCGGTGCGCCACGGAATGAGCCTTGGCTCTTGAAAGATGTAGCCGATATGATCCGTATGCAGCCTAATGGAGCCGCTATCCGGCTGCGCCAGCCCCGCTGCCAGGTTAAGGAGCGTTGTTTTTCCGCAGCCGGAGGGACCGAGCAGGGCGATGACCTCTCCCCGCTGCAGCCGGCAGGAGAAGCCGGTGAAGACAGGCCGGCCGCCATACGTTTTTGCGACATTTGTAAACTCAATCAATGTGGTCATCCGGTGGCCTTTCCGCTAGGCTTTGGTCGAAACGCAGGTGATGTGGCCGTATAAGTCGCTGCTCTCGTCAAACAAGTTTATTAGGCGGAACAGGCGCTGCCGGTCGTCTTCGCTTTGCATCGCATTGGACAGGATGCGGATCATGCCTTCCCAGCCTTCGTCGACAATCAGCCCCTTCAAAGACAACAGGGACATGTTGCCCGTGACGCAAACCACTTCGCCAAAACCCGCTTGTCGAAACAGCTCTTCCCACTTGGCCGCCGTCATGGGCTGCGCGTTAACGTATATCGCTTTGCGCAATTCGTTCAGGCGTTGCTTCACGGTTTCCGTATCCGGTTCTTGCTGCAGCAGCAAATCGTGGGTCGCCAGCCGGCCTCCGGGTTTCAGCACCCGCAAGTACTCCGAGACCGCTTGCTGTTTCTGTTCATAGGTCAGCATGGTGAGCATCGCTTCATTAATAACAACGTCGAACGAGTTGTCGGGGAACGGCAGTGCCATGGCGTTGCCGATGACGAGCCGGACTTGTTCCTCGAGGCCGTGCTGCCTAACGTTTTCCTTTGCTTTATCTAAGCTTGGAGCGTGAAGATCAACCCCCGTCACCCGGCAGCCGTAACGAGAGGCGACTTCGATGGCGGTTGTGCCCATATTTGGCGCTACTTCGAGCACATGCGAATGCTCCGTAATCCGACAGGACGTTAAAATTCGCTCGGTTGCGGTTTTGCCGCCCGGACGAAGCCTGGTTTTACCGAGGGAAGCCAAAAAAAGATGGCCTGGAGACATATGTGGTTTCAATGTAGAAACACCCCTTTTGCGAAAATACAATTGATATTGATAATCATTATCATTAATATAGCGAAGAGGGCACCTTTGACGTGTGAGCTGAGTCACAATCAATGCGTCAGAGAGAAAAGTTTCGAGATGAGTGTTATCGCCAGAGACGAAAAAGGACCCTTGCAGGTAGATCTGCGAAAGGGCCCTTTGTACTCATATTCACATGTATTGCTATGTATATCATGTTGGCCTTCGCGATTCAGGCCTGAAATACTTTGATTTGTTCTTTGAGCTCGTTCATCAGCTGATGCAGCGATCCCGCCGATGTTTCAATGCTTTGCATAATGGCCGCTTGGTCCGAAGCGGAACCGGCTACGGATTGGGCGT